>JAIDUY010000132.1 GCA_029059965.1 Muribaculaceae bacterium | reverse complement strand
ACACGGCGTGCGTAAGCCTTGCGCATGAGCTGAACGAAGAGGTCGAACTGGCGCAGACGCTCCTCGCCCACCCCGCGCTGCTGGAGTGCTTCGTTGACGTTGCCTTCGGCAATGCGTGCCAGGTCGGCCGCTGTCGCCGCGTCGAGGCCGTCGCTGCGGAGTATCTCGGCAAGCTCGCTGTCGCTGTATCGGCTGACGGTGACACGCTGCAGGCGCGAATAGATGGTCGGCAGTATGTTGCGCGGGCGGTTGCTGACGAACACGAGTATGGTGTCGCCGAAGGGTTCCTCGATGAGTTTGAGCAGCTTGTTGGCTGTGGGCTCCATCATTCGCTCCGGGAGCCACATGATGGCTGTCTTGTAGGCAGAGCGCCGGGTCATGAAGGTGAGACGGCGTATGAGTTCATTGCCCTCCTCGACGTAAATCTGCGGCTGTCCGTTGATGTTGCCGAGCATTTCGAGCCACTTGCTGAAGTCCATGAAAGGACTCTGACGCATAAACTCGTGAAACTCCTCGATATAGTCGTCCGACAGCGTCACCTTGCTGTTCTTGCGCTTGACGACGGGGAAGGAGTATATGGTGTCGATGTGGTTGAAGCTTTCCTGCTGTCGGCAGGCATCGCACACGCCGCAGCTGTCGCCGTCGGCTGTGCGGTGACGGCAGTGTATGTATTGGACGAACGCGCGCGCGAGGGCGAACTTTCCGGTGCCGGCGGGACCTTCGAGTAGCAGGGCGTGAGGTATGCGCCCGCTGTCGGCCATTTCGCGCAGACGGCGTTTTTCCTCTTCGTGTCCCGGTATGTCGGCGAATCTCATTGCCTTTCCGTTCTGCCGTTCTTCACTATGTAATCGTGCACTTCCTGAAAAAGGCGTGTGGCGAATACGAATTCGTTGAGGGCCTTGTTTTCGGTCGTGTATATCTGGCTCATGTCGCCCACCCACTCGCGGTGACCCTTGCGGATGAAGATGATGTTCTCGCCTATGCCGAGCACACTGTTCATGTCGTGGGTGTTGATGACGGTGGTGATGTTGTATTCGTGGGTGATGTCGCTCAGCAGCTCGTCGATAAGTATCGATGTCTTGGGGTCGAGGCCGGAGTTGGGCTCGTCGCAGAACAGATACTTGGGGTTGAGGGCGATGGCGCGGGCAATGGCCACACGCTTCTGCATGCCGCCCGAAATCTCGGCAGGGTATTTGTTCTCGGCGCCCTTGAGGTTGACGCGCTCAAGGCAGAACATGGCGCGTTCCTTCATCTGGGCGGCGGTCTGGTCGGTGAACATCCTCAGCGGGAACATCACGTTGCCGAGCACGGTCTCGGAGTCGAACAGAGCCGAGCCCTGAAAGAGCATTCCTATTTCCTTGCGAAGGCTCTTGACCTCGTTGGGGCTCATGCCGAGCAGGTCGCGGCCGTCGAACAGGATACTGCCCTCTTCGGGACGCAGCAGGCCGACAAGGCTCTTCATGAGCACGGTCTTGCCGGAACCGCTCTGACCGATGATAAGATTGGTCTTGCCGGTATAGAATGTGGCGTCGATGTTGTCCAGCACGGTGCGGCCATCGAACGATTTTGTCAGGTTCTTAACTTCTATCATTGCAGCAGCAGTTTTGTGAGGATAACGTCAAACAGCAGGATGAACACGCTGCTGCTCACCACGCCGTCGGTACTTGCCTTGCCCACTTCGAGGGCGCCGCCCTTGACGTAGTAGCCGTAGAAGCTCGATGTCGATGCGATGATGAATGCGAAGAACAGGCTCTTGATGAGTCCGTACCACACGTACCATTCCTGGAACATGGCCTGCATGCCGTACAGGAAGCGGGAGACGGGTATCATGTCCGTGAACACAGCCACGCCGAAACCACCGACGAAGGCGGTGCCGATGCAGAATATCACGAGGATGGGCATGAAGAACACAAATCCGAGAATCTTGGGCAGTATCAGGAAATTGGCACTGTTGATACCCATGATTTCAAGTGCGTCTATCTGCTCGGTGACTCTCATGGTGCCTATCTCGGAGGCTATATTGGAGCCGACCTTGCCGGCAAGGATAAGACAGAGAATGGAGTTGGAGAACTCGAGCAGCACGATGTCGCGCGTGGCCAGACCGACAGAATAGGCCGGGATGAGCGGCGAGGTAACATTGAGCTGCATCTGGATGGTGATTACCGCGCCTATGAACACGGAAATAATCAGTACCAGAGGTATGGAGTCTACTCCGAGCTTGAATATTTCCGTCAGAGTGCGGCGCATCGTCACGCTCCATTTGTCGGGGCGTCCGAATACTTTCCGCATGAACATGCAGTATCTCCCGAAGGTGGCTAAGGATGTGGTGATTATCATGTTTTAGTTCCTGTTATGCAGGTGCGGAGGGCTGTCTCCGCGTTTCCTATTTGCAAAATTAATTGTTTTCGGCGGTTCCACAAGCGCTTGAAGGGGGCTGTTTCCACTTTTTGTCCTTTTATCCCAATTACGCGGGTTGCGTATCGTTATTTTTTATTAACTTTGCGCACTTTAAAATTGTTTAGGATGTATCGCATTCTCGAAAAAGAACATTTCTCCGAAAAGGTGGTCCGCCTGGTCGTTTCGGCTCCCGAGGTGGCTAAGGCCCGCAAGCCGGGCCATTTCGTCATCGTCCGCTGCGGCGATGGCGGCGAACGTATTCCGCTCACTATTTCCGATGCCGACCCCGCTGCGGGTACGGTGACGCTGGTGGTTCAGGCCGTGGGGCTTTCGACCGCCAAAATCTGCGCTCTCGAAGCAGGTGATTCCTTTACCGATCTCGTCGGTCCGCTGGGCCGCGCCACCGACATCGGCATGCGCGACGGCGCTGTGGTGTGCTGTGGCGGCGGTGTGGGCGTGGCTCCCCTGCTACCTATTATAAAAGGCTTCAAACTGGCCGGCAACCGTGTTGTCAGCGTTCTGGCCGCACGCAGCCGCGACCTCATAATTTTTGAGGACGAGGTCCGCAAATGGTCGGACGAGGTCATCATCATGACCGACGACGGTTCCTACGGCCGCAAGGGTCTGGTGACAGCCGGCGTCGAGGAGGTCATCAATTCCGAAAAGGTCGCCGAGGTGGTGGCCATCGGTCCGGCAGTGATGATGAAGTTCGTCGCCCTGCTCACCAAAAAATACTCCGTGCCCACCGTGTGCTCGCTCAACACCATCATGGTCGACGGCACCGGTA
>JAIDUY010000131.1 GCA_029059965.1 Muribaculaceae bacterium | reverse complement strand
GTAGACGCTCTTTCCGGTATAGGGATGGATGCCGGTGTAGTAGATTTCGGTGGCCAGCGTCATGGGCGTCGGGGTGAAGTCCTGGACCTGCTCGAGATGGAAGTTGAGGGCCTTTGTCTCGGCGGCGAGTGCGGCCATGTCGACGGGGCGGCAGCCGGGGTGCGAGGAGATGAAATAGGGGATGAGCTGCTGGCGCAGGCCGCTGCGTGAGTTGATGCGGTCGAAGATTTCCTTGAACTCGTGGAAGAGCGCGAACGATGGCTTGCGCATGATGTCGAGCACGGCGTCGGAGGTATGTTCGGGCGCTACCTTGAGGCGCCCCGACACATGATTCTCAATGAGTTCGCGGTTGTAGTCGCGGCTGGCGCGGTCGACGGCCGCATCGCCCGTGCGGTGCATGGACAGATCGTAGCGCACGCCGCTTCCGACGAATGATTTCTTGACACCGGGCAGGGCGTCAACAGCACGGTAGATGTCGAGCAGCGGCCGGTGGTCGGAGTTGAGATTGCGGCATGGCGAGGGATGCAGGCAGGAGGGGCGCAGGCACTTCCGGCAGATGTCGCGGTCGCGTCCGCCCATGGCGTACATATTGGCCGAGGGGCCTCCGAGGTCGCTGATATATCCGCGGAAGTCGGGCATGCGTGTCACCTGCTCGGCCTCGCGCAGAATGCTTTCTTTGGAGCGCGAGGCGATGAACTTGCCCTGATGCGCCGAGATGGTGCAGAAGGCGCAGCCGCCGAAGCATCCGCGGTGGAGGTTGACCGAATGGCGTATCATCTCGTATGCGGGTATGTTCTTGCCGCGGTAGGATGGGGCAGGCGGGTGAAGGGCAGGTCGAAGGCCGCGTCGATTTCGCCCTGCGTCATTGCGGGCAGCATCGGGTTAACCTTCACGGCCTTGTCGCCCGTGGCCTGCCATATAACGGCGTGACCTTGCATACGGTTGCTCTCCTGCTCGATATGCTTGAAGTTGGCGGCCTGGGCGCGCTTGTCGGCAAGACAAGTCTCGAATGATGCCAGAACGATGTTGTCGGAGTCGGAGGCTGCCGGCATCTCGGCGAGGGGACGCAGCACGGCGCTCTGGGGCAGGTCGGTGATGTCGGCTATGCCCTCCCCTGCCTCAAGGCGTCGCGCAAGCTCGGGCACGGTCTTCTCGCCCATGCCGTAGAGGAGGATGTCGGCGGGGGCGTCGAGCAGCAGCGAGGGGCGCAGGCGGTCCTGCCAGTAGTCGTAGTGCGACAGGCGGCGCAGGGAGGCCTCGATGCCTCCGACCACGACGGGAACTTCGGGAAACAGTTCCTTGAGGATGCGGGTGTAGACCACCGATGGATAGTCGGGACGGGCGCCGTGGCGTCCGCCGGGGGTGTAGGCGTCGTCGGAGCGGCGGCGGCGGTTGGCCGTGTAATGATTTACCATCGAGTCCATTGCGCCCGGGCTCACGCCGAAGAAGAGGCGCGGGGCGCCGAACTTGCGAAAGTCGCGCAGGTCGTCCTGCCAGTTGGGCTGGGGGACGATGGCCACGCGGTATCCGGCAGCCTGAAGGACACGGCCGATGACGGCGGCGCCGAAGGCGGGATGGTCGACGTAGGCGTCGCCGCTGAAGAGGACGACGTCGACGGTGTCCCAGCCGAGGGCTTTCATCTCCTTGACGGAAGTGGGGAGCCAGTCGGTGGGACGGAGAGAGGTATAGTCGATGCGTGGGGCTTTCATTTGCTGATGGTTTCGAGGCGCTGCTCAAGTTTGATGATTTCGTCGCGCAGGCGTGCCGCGGTGATGAACTCCATGTCCTTGGCAGCCTTGAGCATATCGCCTCGCAGGCGGTTGATGGAGCGCTGGAGCTCGTCGGGATTCATATATGCCACCACGGGGTCGGCGGCGATGTCGACCGTGGCGGTGTACTCGGAGGCATAGGGAACGGGCTCGCGCACCGCCGCGGCACGCTTTGCGGCCTTGTCGCGCTTGTCGCGGGCGTTGGTCTGTCGCTCGGGACGTCCCTTTGCCTTCGCCGTAGCCTCGGTGTCGACTTCCTCGAGTTCGAGACCGACGATGGCGTTGCGCGCCTTGACGATGGCCTTGGGCGTGATGCCGTTCTTCTCGTTGTACTCCAGCTGGATGGCACGGCGTCGCTCGGTCTCGTCGATAGTGAGACGCATGGAGTCGGTAATCTTGTCGGCGTACATTATGACCTCGCCGTTGAGGTTTCGGGCAGCGCGGCCTACGGTCTGAGTCAGAGAGCGGTGGCTGCGGAGGAAGCCCTCCTTGTCGGCGTCGAGGATGGCCACGAGCGACACCTCGGGGAGGTCGAGACCCTCGCGCAGGAGGTTGACGCCGATGAGGACGTCGTAGGTTCCGGCGCGGAGGCCGTCGAGAATCTTGATTCGGTCGAGGGTCTCGACGTCGCTGTGGATATATGCGGTCTTGATACGCATCTTGAGGAAGTACTCGTTGAGCTCCTCGGCCATGCGCTTGGTCAGGGTGGTGACCAGCGTGCGCTCGTCGCGCTCGATGCGTGTCTGAATCTCTTCCATCAGGTCGTCGATCTGATTGAGCGAGGGCTTGACGCGGATGAGGGGGTCAAGAAGGCCCGTAGGGCGGATAACCTGCTCGGTGACAACACCCTCGCAAAGCTCCAGCTCGTAGTCGGCAGGAGTGGCGCTGACATATATCACCTGCTTGGTCATGGACTCGAACTCCTCGAACTTGAGGGGGCGGTTGTCC
>JAIDUY010000130.1 GCA_029059965.1 Muribaculaceae bacterium | reverse complement strand
TTTCTGATGTTCTTTGTCGTAGATGAACGTGCGCAGACGGCTTAGGGCGCGTTCCTTGTTCTTTGGCTGGTCGCGGGTTTCGGTACACTCGATGAGAATTTCTTCGGTGACGCCGGTGTTGGGGTTGCGCCACATGTAGCGCAGGCGTACTCCGGATTCTACTTTGTTGACGTTCTGGCCTCCGGCGCCGCCGCTGCGGAAGGTGTCCCATTTGATTTCGCCTTCGTTGATCTGTACGTCGAAGGCTTCGGCTTCGGGGAGCACGGCGACTGTGGCTGCCGATGTGTGTACTCGTCCCTGGGTCTCGGTGGCCGGCACGCGCTGCACGCGGTGCACGCCGCTTTCGTATTTGAGGATGCCGTAGACTCCCTCGCCGGTGACCGACAGGACGACTTCCTTGTATCCGCCCGCGGCGCCTTCGCTGGCCGAGGTTATGGCTACGTTCCAGCCCTTGCTCTCGCAGTACTTCATGTACATCTTGCAGAGGTCGCCGGCAAAGATTGCGGCTTCGTCACCTCCTGTGCCGCCACGAATCTCGACGATGGCGTTCTTGCCGTCTTCGGGGTCGGCGGGGATGAGCAGGAGCTTGATTTCCTCTTCGAGGGCTGGCAGGGCTGCTGTGGCCTCGTCGAGTTCTTCGCGGGCCATCTCGCGCATCTCGGGGTCGCTTTCCTCGGCCAGGAGCGTGCGGGCTTCGTCGGCGTTGGCAAGCAGGGTGCGGTAGCGGCGGGTGGCGGCGGTGAGGCGCTCGAGTTCCTTATATTCCTTCGACAGCCTTACGTAGCGTCCCATGTCGGCGATTACGGCCGGGTCGGTTATCAGAGTGCTTATTTCCTCGAAGCGCGATTCGATGCCGTCGAGGCGGGCAAGCAGGGTGTTGTCGGACATGAGGTTCAGTTGTTGGATTGTACTTGGGGTGTGCTGTCGCCTGAAGTCAGACCGGTGTTTCCGGGTGCCTCGACTTTCTCTGCAGATTTCATTTTCACCTTAAGCTCGTCGAAGCCCTTGCCGTAGACGCCGTTGACGTTGGCCTGCGTGCAGAATGCACAGGGGTCGATGCTCTTGATGATGCGGGCGATGGTCACGGCCTCGATTTTGCGGCACATCACCAGAAGCACCTTGACCTCGTGCTTGGAATACCAGCCCATGCCGGTCAGTACGGTGCAGCCGCGGTTGGCTTCGTTGTTGATGGCCGTGGCGATGCGTTCCCATT
>JAIDUY010000013.1 GCA_029059965.1 Muribaculaceae bacterium | reverse complement strand
GTCGTGCTCCGGCGTGCGCGACTGCGCCGCCCCGCGCCTGGACATTCCCCGCGCATTAGCCGGCAATTCCACCGACTCGCTCACCGTGGCCGACATGGAATGGTGGAAGTTCTACTCCGACTCCCTGCTGGTGCGCTACATCGGCGAGGCGCTGGCCAACAACCGCGATGTCCTCACCGCCGCCGCCCGCGTCGAGGAGATGAGGCAGCTCTATGGCGTCGAGCGCCTCAACATGGCGCCGACCCTGACAGGACTTGTGGCCGCCGACAACGAGACAAACGACTACCACAACGGCAAGTCAAGCTCCGACCCCGAATACGACCTCAAGTTCACCGTCGCTTGGGAAGCCGACCTGTGGGGCGGCCTGCGCTGGGCACGACGCCGCGGCGAGGCTCGCTTCGTGGCATCGGTGGAACAGGAACGCGGCATGCACGTGACAGTCATCGCCGAGGTGGCGTCGGCCTACTACAGGCTCATGGCTCTCGACTCCGAGCTGGCCATCGCCCGCCGCACGCTTTTCACACGCGAGGAGAACCTCAAGAAGGCTCGTCTGCGCTTCGAAGGAGGCCTCACCCCCGAAACCGTCTACCAGCAGGCACTTGTGGAGTACACCACCACGGCCTCCCTCATCCCGGGCCTCGAACGTCAGGTCGAGGTGATGCGCAACGCCCTCACCCTGCTGCTTGGCCGCTATCCCACCGAGGAGCTGCCCCGCAGCCGCCTCACCCTCGGCGACAGTGTGTCGGTCGACCTGCCCGTCGGCCTGCCCTCCACCCTGCTCACACGCCGCCCCGACCTGCGCGTGGCCGAAGCCAATCTCCGCTCGGCCCTCGCCAATGCGGGCGTGGCCTATGCCGACCGCTTCCCCCGCCTGCGAATCAGCCTCACCGGCGGTCTGGAGAACGATGACCTCGAGGGCTTCCTGCGCTCGCCGTTCAGCTACGTCCTCGGACAGGTGACAGGCACAATCCTCGACTTCGGCCGCAACAAGCGCAAGCACAAGGCCGCCGTCGCCGCCTACGACCAGGCCCGACTGGCCTACGAACAGAGCGTCCTCAACGCATTCCGCGAGGTTGCCGACGCCCGCACTACCCTGCGCCTCGTGCGCGAGAGCCGCGAACGCCGCAGGACACTCCTCGAAGCCGCACAGAAGTACGCCACCCTCGCCTTCGCTCAGTACAACGCCGGCGTAATCGCCTATATCGACGTGCTCGACGCCCAGCGCCGCTACTACGACGCTCAGGTCGGACTGACCAACGCCGTCCGCGACGAGCATCTGGCCATGGTCAATCTCTACCGCGTCCTCGGAGGCGGCTGGCAAAGCAACTGAAAACCGTCAGCATTATGGACCTCAAGGAAATAGAACAGCTCATCGCCGACGGACACATAGCCGAGGCCGAAGCTGCCACAGGCAATGCCGACACCCCCGAAGCCCTCTATCTGCGCGGACGCATAGCATGGAAGCGCGGCGACCGCGCCGCTGCCATCTCGGCCTATAACGCCGCCGCCGAAGCCGACCCCGAAGGCCCCGGCGCCATAGCCCTCGAACAGGCCCGCGCCATCATGGACTTCTTCAACCACGACCTCTACAACCCCTGACCATCCCGCCCGTAACAGCACCGTCGAACGAAATGTGGCGGCAACACCCGCCTGGAACGTAAGTCGGCGTCCTTGCCGGACGCCATGTCGCGAGGGGGTGCGTAGTCACGGCACACCTGCGCTGCGGTGTGCCGTGCTACGATAAATCGGCCTCCTTGCCGGAGGCCCTTCGGCGAGGAAAATAAATTGAGAATTTAGAATGCATAATTAAGGCCCTCCGAAATGTAGGGACGCTCGGCTCGAGCGTCCGAGTACCTACGGCAAGGAGGCGCTGACGTAGAGAATGCGTAAAGTCTAAGGCAAAACTCTAAAGCCCAAGCTCTAAATTCTAAAACCTAAAGTCTAAAGCCTAAAACCTAAGACCTCAACACCTTATCCACCTGTGCGAGGATGCGGGCTTCGGCTTCGGCGGCTTCGGCTTCGGCGGTGGCGGCATCGGCGATGAGGCGGTCGGCGGCGGCGCGGTCGGCAAGGCCTCCGGCGTTGACGCGGACGTTGAGGGCAGCGCCGCGTACTGCGGCACGGGCGGCGAGAGCACCTACACCGGCATCGGTGACGGATGCGGGATTGCCGCTCTCGGCCATGGCAAGGAGCAGGGGGAAGGCCTCGAGGGCTGTCTGAGCCGTGCGCAGAGGCACTTCGCTGGCATAGAGCGTGGCGGCCTCGATGGCGGCGGCGCGTGCTGCGCGCTCCTCGTCGGTGCCCTTGGGCATACCCATGGCGGCCTTGATGCGGTTGAAAGCGTCGGTATCCTCGTCGACGAGGTGCAGCAGACTCTGCATCAGCGCCTGACCGCGGTCGGCGGCGTCGCTGAACTCGCGCCAGCGCTCATCCCATCCGGCCTTGTGTGCCGACAGATTGGCCACCATCGTGCCGAGGGCGGCGCCGAGGGCTCCCATATATGCGGCCACAGAACCGCCGCCGGGTGCGGGCGACTCGGATGCTGTCTCTTCGGCGAATGCGCGGCAACTCATGTCCGTGAGGCGCGGGGCGCTGTTCTCCTTGGCTGCGAGCATGTACTCGATAATCTTCTCGGCGGGCTTGAAAGGCTTGAGCTCGTCGAGCCCCATGCTCCTGACAGCGAGGCGGATGATTTCGGAATCGGGAATGCCGGTGCTGCGCTGCTGCATGTGCAGGTAGTGGCGTCCGGCCTCGACGATGGCTCGCTTGGGAACGAGTCCGACGATTTCGGTGCCGGTGACGCGCAGGCCGCGGGCGGCGGCGGCGCGGCTCACCTCGTCGAAGGCGCGGTGGAGGGGCGTGGCGGCGATGTCGGTGATGTTCATGCTCACCTGTGCGATGCCGTATTCGTCGATGAACCAACCTATTGCCTTGGTACCCTTGAGCGTGCCGGGAATCATGACGGGCTTGCCGTCGGCATCCTTGAGGGGCTTGCCTGTGAGCTTGCCGCCCTCGCGTGCGGGACGGCCTTTCTCGCGCACGTCGAAGGCGATGGCGTTGGCGCGGCGTGTGCTGGTGGTGTTGAGATTGAAGTTGACGGCGATGAGGAAGTCGCGGGCACCGACGGCAGTGGCACCCGTGGCAGCCATGCGGGCGTCGAAGGGACGCGCGCCGAAGTCGGCCTCGCGTCCGGGCGCTGACATCTTCTCGGGCAGAGCCTCGTACTCGCCCTCGCGGCATACGGCCAGGTTACGGCGTTCGGGGCGCAGGGCTGCGGCCTCGTAGCAGTAGGTTGGGATGTCGAGCTCCTTGGCGATGCGTGCGGCAAGTGTGCGTGCCATGGCCGCACACTCCTCGAGGGTGACGCCTGCTACGGGAATGAGCGGAAGCACGTCGGTGGCGCCCATGCGGGGATGCGCTCCGTGGTGGCGGCTCATGTCGATGAGCTTGGCGGCGCGGCGCACACCGGCGAATGCGGCCTCGACGACGGCCTCGGGCTCTCCGACGAAAGTCACGACGGTGCGGTTTGTAGCCTCGCCAGGGTCGACGTCAAGCAGTTCGACGGGTGCGGCGGCGGTGATGGCGTCGCATATGCTCTTGATTATCTCAGGGTCGCGTCCCTCGCTGAAATTGGGGACACATTCGATGATGCGTTTTTCCATGGTCTGAAAGTATGGTGGTTCGCAAAGTTAGTAAAAATTTCGGCTCTGAATGTAATTTTCAGGCAAAAGCGACGTCTTATAGTCATTACGAACAATCAAGACAATGGACAACATCCTTACCGCCGAACATATACACAAGGCATTCGTGAAGCACACGGCGCTCGACGACGTCAGCATCGAGGTGCCCCGAGGCCGCGTCTACGGCCTGCTCGGCCCCAACGGAGCCGGCAAAACCACCCTGATACGCATCATCAACCACATCACGGCTCCCGACCGCGGCACCGTCACCATCAACGGCCACACCATGACGGCGGCCGACGTGGTCAACATCGGCTATCTGCCCGAAGAACGCGGCCTCTACAAGAAAATGAAAGTGGGCGAACAAGCCATCTTCTTCGCCCGCCTCAAGGGCCTGAGCAAGGCCGACGCCACGGCACGGCTGAAGCAATGGTTCGAAAAACTCGAAATCGGCCAGTGGTGGGACAAGAAAGTTGAGGAACTCTCCAAGGGCATGGCCCAGAAAGTGCAGTTCATCGTCACGGTGCTCCACGAACCCGAGCTCCTCATCTTCGACGAGCCTTTCTCGGGCTTCGACCCCATCAACGCCGGCATCCTCAAGCGCGAGATACTCGAGCTGCGCGACAAAGGCTCCACCATCATTTTCTCGACCCACAACATGGGCAGCGTCGAGGAACTGTGCGACAATATCTCGCTCATCAACCGCAGCCGCAACATCCTCAGCGGCAGCGTGCGCGACCTCCGCGAGCAGTTCAGCGACAATCGCTACGAGTTCGCCTACGTCGGCGACCCCTCGGCACTCACCGCCGCCCTGGCTCCGCTGACGGCCAAGGTGACCCTCGGAGGCATCGACGCCGACGGCAACGCCATCGCCACCGCCGTGCCCCTTGCCGCCGACGCCCTGCGCCCAATGATAGCCGCCGCCAACGAGGCCGTGACCATCAGCTCCTTCCGCCGCCTGATGCCCTCGATGGACGACATCTTCGTCTCCGCCGTCGAAGCATATAACAAAGCCAATCCCAACCAAGACACCACCGACCAGCAATGAACTCACCCCTCGGCATAATCATATCGCGCGAATACCTCGAGCGCGTAAAACGCAAGAGCTTCATCATCACTACCCTGCTCGTTCCCATACTGATGATAGGCCTCATGGTGGCCCCGGCGCTGTTCATGCTCATGAGCGAGCCTGAGTCGAGCCATGTCGCCGTCCTCGACCACACGGGCCGCATAGCCCAGCGCCTGCACGGCAACGGCGAGATTCGCTTCGTGGCCGCCGACGCCGAGCTCGACAGCCTGCGTTCCGACGCTGCCAACGACATCATTCTGGTCTTCGGCGACGCTGCCATCGAGCGCCCGCAGACCGACGTCACCGTCTACTCGCGCGGCGCACTCTCGCTGATGACCGACGAGTACATCACCCGCGAAATCAACCGTGCCATCGAGGACGTGCGCCTCGAGGCCTACAACATGGGCAATATCCGCCAGATAATGCGCGAGGTGGAGGTCGACTGCACCTATCCGGCCATCCGCATCGACCGTCAGGAGGAATCGACCAGCTCCAGCGCCGTGTCCTACTTCATCGCCCTGATGATGGACATGATGCTCTATATGTTCATTCTCATCTACGGTCAGATGGTGATGAACTCCATCATCGAGGAGAAGAACAACCGCGTTCTCGAGCTTGTGGTATCGTCGGTGAAACCCAAGTCGCTGATGCTCGGCAAGATACTCCGAGTAGGTGCCGGTGCCATCACAACGAGACTAATCTGGGCCGGGCTGCTTGTCGTA
>JAIDUY010000129.1 GCA_029059965.1 Muribaculaceae bacterium | reverse complement strand
GCCTACCCCGAGGAAAGCCGCATCATAGCCCTGGCCCGCAGCATCAACAACTACAAGGCCGACTGGTGCGCCGAGAAGGTCATCAACGCCATGCTGCGCTTCGAGCTCGAGAAAGGACGCAAGCCCGTGCTGGCAATGATGGGCGTGGCCTTCAAGCCCGACATCGACGACCTGCGCGAAAGCCCCGCCAAGACCATCATCAGCAAGGTCATGCAGGGTGCCGGCAACGCCCGGATACTCGTGGTGGAGCCCAACGTCAAGGAGCACCACGTCTACAAACTCACACCCTGCGAACAGGCTTACGAGGAAGCCGACATCGTCGTTTTCCTCACCGCCCACACTCCGTTCCGCAGTCTGTCCTGGCGCGATGACAAGGTGATACTCGACTTCTGCGGAATCTTCAAACGTTCGCCCAAGTGACAAAGGCCAAGGACAGCATCGAGGAATCTCGCGTGGACCTGCGGGGAGTCAAGGTCTATCCATTCACCGACCCGCAGGCACTCATCGACTTTGCCGACCGGCGAAAAGGCATACTCGTGGCTGTCAACGCCGAGAAGATTGCCAACGCCAACGAGCGCACACGTGCAATCATCAATTCCAACATCGGCTACTGCGACGGCGTCGGCGCCGTCATGGCCGCGCGCGGCAAAGGCGCAAAAGCCGAGAAGATTGCCGGATGCGAGCTTTGGCTGAAAATCATCGACCGCTTCCACGCATCGGGTCGTTCGTTCTACATCATCGGAGCCACACCCGAAGTTCACGCCGCCACCATCGTTAAGCTCAGCGCCACATATCCCGGCATCAACATTGTCGGACACCGCGACGGCTATCTGAAGACCGACGGCGAGCGGGCGGCACTCATCGACGATGTGGCCGACAAGAAGCCCGACTTCGTCTTCGTGGCCATGGGCTCGCCCACGCAGGAGCTGCTCATGTCCGATATGCAGAAGCGCCATCAGGCCGTATATCAAGGTCTCGGCGGCAGCTTCGACGTCTTTACAGGCAATGTCCCCCGCGCCCCCAAGTGGTGGCTCGACCATAATCTTGAGTTCGCTTACCGCCTGCTGCGCCAGCCCAAGCGCATCAGGCGCAATCTTGTATATTTCAAGTTCGCCTGGTGGCTTGTAGCCCACCGTTTCTGATTCTGTCTCACGACCGCAATTCAAGACCCGAACAGATGACAAACCAAAACAGACCCAAACGCGTAATGCTGGTGTTCGGCACCCGTCCCGAAGCCATCAAGATGGCTCCGCTCGTCAAGACGCTGGCTGCCCGTCCCGACCAGTTCACCACCATAGTGGCCGTGACAGGCCAGCACAGGCAGATGCTCGATCAGGTGCTTCGCCTGTTCGAAATCGTCCCCGACTACGACCTCAACATCATGCAGCAGGGTCAGGACCTCTACGACGTGACCTCGCGTGTGCTCACCGGCATGCGCAGCGTCCTCACGGTAGCCCGACCTGACGTCGTGCTCGTCCACGGCGATACCTCCACAAGCACCGCAGCCGCCCTGGCGGCCTTCTACGCCCATGTTCCCGTAGGTCACGTCGAGGCAGGACTGCGCACCGGCGACATCTACTCTCCCTGGCCCGAGGAAATGAACCGACGTCTTACCGGACGCCTGGCAACATTCCACTTCTCGCCAACACCCATGAGCTGCGACAACCTCCTGAGCGAAAATGTCGACGCCAAGGCCATCGCCGTGACGGGCAACACCGTCATCGACGCCTTGCAAATGGTCACCGAACGCCTCGACGCCAACACCGACCTCGCCACCGAAGTCGAGCACTCGCTACTGCAGTCGGGCTACGACACCGCCCGCCTCGACGAAGGACGCCGCATGGTGCTCATCACCGGACATCGCCGCGAGAATTTCGGCGAAGGCATGCTCAACGTCTGCCAGGCCTTGCGCGACCTCGCCACGGCCTATCCCGACGTCGACTTCGTCTATCCCATGCACATGAACCCCAATGTGCGCCGCCCCATAGCCGAGATGTTCGCCGACCATACCCTCAGCAACGTATACTTCATCGAGCCTCTCGAATACCTCCCCTTCGTCTACATGATGAAGCGCTCCTACCTCATCATCACCGACAGCGGAGGCATACAGGAAGAGGCTCCCTCGCTGGGCAAGCCCGTGCTGGTGATGCGCACCGTCACCGAGCGTCCCGAGGCCCTCGCGGCAGGCACGATACGTCTTGTCGGAACCGACCGCGACAAAATCGTCGGCGAGGCATCGCGCTTCCTTGATGATGACGCCTACTATGCCGCCAACAGCGCCATCGCCAACCCCTACGGCGACGGCAAAGCCTGCGAGCGCATAGCCGATTTCCTGGCCTCGCACTGATTTTCAAATAAAAACGCCCCTTCGCGCGTTATATAGTCATATATGAAGCGAATCATTCTCCTCGTCATCCTCGCAGCCATCTTCACGGCGCTTCGCGCCGAAGCGGCGCCGCGCCCCGACGGAGAGCCCGAAGCTCCGGTGCTCCGCCGCAACCCCTACACGGGCTACAGCTGGCGTGTCGACGAGGAGGGTGACACCGTCACGGTGATACACCTTGCCGACCTCACCGTGTTCCCGCCCATGCAGTTCCGCAACCGCCGTGACGAGGAGTTCTACTGGCGCACCGTGCGCGACGTCAAGCTCACTCTTCCCTATGCCAAGCTCATAGCCGAGACGCTGATTGAGACTTACGAGTACATCGAGACCTTTGCCACGCAGGCCGAGCGCGAGCAGTACCTCAAGGACATGGAGAAGAGCCTCTTCGAGCAATACAAGCCGGTGCTGCGCCGCTTCTCCAAGCGTCAGGCCAAGGTACTCATCAAGCTCATACAGCGCGAGACCCACCAGAGCAGCTACGAAATCGTCCGCGCCTTCCTCGGTACCTTCCGCGCAAGCTTCTGGCAAGGCTTCGGCAAGCTCTTCGGCGTGAGTCTCAAGAGCGAGTTCCGGCCGGCCACCGACTCGGCCGACGCCACCCTCGACCGCATTGCCCGCTGCGTGGAGCAGGGCACACTCTGACACCGGAATGAAGAACCCGTCGCCACTGATACGCCGCTACACCTCCTACCTCATGCTCGAGCGGGGGCTGGCCGGCAACACGCGCATGGCTTATGCTGCAGACGTCCGGCACCTCGAGGCATGGCTGGCCGACAGCGGGCTGACCCTCGATGCCGTCACGCCCGAACAGCTCGCCGCCTTTGTGGCCGACATGCACGAGCTCGGAATTGCCGAGCGCACCCAGGCCCGCATGATTTCCGGCATACGCTCTTTCTACCGCTATCTCGCCCTCGAGGGCATAGTCGCCGCCGACCCCTCCGAGCTGCTCGAACGCCCCGGCGTCGGACGCCATCTGCCCGAAGTGCTTTCCGTCGGCGAAATCGAAGACATGTGCGCCTGCATTGACCTCGCCTCGCCGCAGGGACTGCGCAACCGCGCCATCATCGAGACCCTCTACGGCTCCGGACTGCGCGTCAGCGAGCTGTGTACCCTCGAACGCCGTCTGCTCAACTTCGACGAAGGTTACCTCACCGTCACCGGCAAGGGCAGCAAGCAGCGCATGGTGCCCGTGTCGGAGCCCTGCATGCAGTGGGTGGCCGACTATCTGACCGAGCGCGACACCTGCGGCCCCGACCCCAAGCGCGGTGAGGAGGGCTACGTATTCCTCAACCGCCGCGGCGCTCACCTCACCCGCGTGATGGTGTTCTACATCGTGCGCGACCTTGCCGAAGCCGCCGGCGTGCGCAAGACAATATCGCCCCACACCCTGCGACATTCCTTCGCCACGCACCTCCTCGAAGGCGGAGCCAACCTGCGCGCCATCCAGCAGATGCTCGGCCACGAGTCCATAGCCACCACCGAAATCTATCTGCACCTCGACCGCACGCGCCTGCGCGACGAAATCCTCGCCCACCATCCCCGCAACATCCGGTAAATACGCTGACTATCTTTGAAGTCAGAAAGCGAAGTCTCGAAAAAATTCACTATTTTTGCGTTTAAGAAACTGTTTGGATTTAACTTTCTATTAATCATGGCAAATCAATCTTCGATAAAGCAGTTGGAAGAAGACCTTTGGGCATCAGCCGATACCCTGAGAGCAAGTTCCAAACTTAATTCAAACCAGTATTGTATGCCGGTGCTGGGTCTTATTTTTCTTAAATATGCCTATGGCCGATTTAAGAAGGTCGAAGCTGAATTGCTGAAAGACCGCCCGAAACGCAACGGTGTGCCATTGCCCGTTACCGAGCGTGATTTCCAAGCCAAGAGCGCGTTATATCTTCCCCGTGAGGCTCAGTATGATTTCCTGTTAAATCTCCCTGAGAATATCGCTTCGGCAAACGTAACTGACGAAGAAGACCGATTGCTTTCCAAACTCGGCGATGTAGTCAACTACTCCATGCGCCTTATTGAGCAGCAGAGCGAACATCTGAAAGGGATACTGCCAAAAACATATAACGACTTCTCTAACGAACTACTTGCCAAGCTTATTCGCATCTTCAATAATGATAAACTCGAAGATGTAGGCGGTGATGTTTTGGGTCGTATTTTTGAATACTTCACCGGAAAGTTCGCCAAGAGCGTAGCTGATGATGACGGAGCTTTCTTCACTCCGAAATCATTGGTTCAGATGATAGTGAACATCATCGAGCCCAAGCACGGCACCGTTCTCGACCCTGCCTGTGGCAGTGGCGGTATGTTCGTACAGTCCGGCGATTTTGTCAATTCCAAGGGCATGAATGCCAACTCAGCCCTCACTTTCTACGGACAGGAAAAGGCTGACTTCAACGCCCACCTTTGCCTGATGAATATGGCCGTGCATGGTCTCAATGCCAAAATCAAGAGTGGCGACGAGGCCAACACTTACGCCTACGACTCTCACAGTCTGCTCGGCAGTTGCGATTTCGTAATGGCAAACCCTCCGTTCAACGTCAATGGCGTTGACTCGGCTATCGCCTCAGCCAATATGGACAGATTGCCCTTCGGTCTCCCCGCGGTAAACAAATCAGACGAAATCAGCAACGCCAACTATCTTTGGATTCAATACTTCTACTCATTCCTTAACGAAACCGGACGAGCCGGATTCGTTATGGCCTCGTCGGCTACCGACTCGCAGAGTAAAGACAAGTCTATCCGTGAGAAGCTGGTCCGCTCCGGCCATGTGGATTGCCTTATATCGGTAGCCAACAACTTCTTCTATACACTTTC
>JAIDUY010000128.1 GCA_029059965.1 Muribaculaceae bacterium | reverse complement strand
GCCCGGCGGCAAGCTCCTGACGCTGTTCAACGTACACCTGCAGTCGCTCGGCCTCAACAGCGACGACAAGAACCTCTACATGGACCTCACCGAGCTGCGCGCCGAGGACATGAACGACGTCCGCAGCCAGCTGCTCAGCAAGATTTCGGCAGCCAACGTCGTGCGCGCGCGCCAGACGCAGATGCTTCTCGGAATAATCCGCCACTACGGAGGCCCCAACGTCATCGTCTGCGGCGACTTCAACGACGTGCCCGACTGCTACAGCATACGCGCGTTCGAGACTGCCGGATTCAGCAGCGTCTACCCCGAGCTCGGCTTCGGCCCCATGGTCACCTTCAACGCCAACCGCTTCTACTTCTGCATCGACCATGTGCTCTACCGCGGCGACCTCCGCCCGCTCGACTTCCACAAAGGCACCCTCCGCGCCTCCGACCACTACCCCCTAACCACAGTATTCGAAGTCCTCTGACACAGACATACACACAAAAAAAATTGCACTCCGAAGGGGGTGCAATTTTTTTGTGGTGATGGAAAGGGGGGATCAGCGGACGGCTACCTTGAGGGTGGCGGTGGCTGTGCGGACGATGTAGACGCCTGCGGGGAGGAGGGTCTGCGAGCCGGCCTCGATGGTGGCGACCACGCGGCCGTCGACGCTGTAGACAACGGCGTCGGTGGCGGAAGCTATGCCGCCTGCGATAAGGCTGATGCCCGAGGGGCATACCTCAATCTCGGTGATGCCTGCGGCACCGGTGAAGACGAGCTTCATGTCGGGCAGGTGGTTGTTGGCCGAGTAGCCGAAATTCGATTCGGGGTCGAGGGCGGGATCGTCGCTGTAGGAGCGGCTGGTGAAGCGGCAGACGTTGTCGTGTGCGTTGACGTAGCCGTAGTCGCCGCGGAAGCTTACGCCGTAGTTGTCGGAGGGCGACTCATGCTTGTGGAAAGTCATCACCATGGTCTTGCCGTCGTACTCGGGCGCACCGTCGAGGACGAGCGAGAGGGCTTCGTCGTCGGTATATACATTGATTTTGCCGTCGAATACCTTGGTCTGAGCCGAGGCGGGGATGGAGCCGGCGACAAGGTCGGTCTTGTCGGTATTGCCCACCCACATGGTCAGGGGCACGTTCTCGTAGGTCTTTGTCACTTCGTAGTAGGGGAATTCTACGGCAGCGAGCTTCATGCCGGCGACGCCTGCAAGACGGTCGGGAGTGAGGATGACCTGTGTGAGCGACTCGATGCTGAGGAAAGAGAGCGGAAGGATGGAGATGCCGCGGGGATCGTTGGTGGTGATTTCGATGATGGTCGAGCCGGCGGGCATGACAGTCTGCGGAATCACTGCGGTGACATTATTGTTCATGTTCTCGTCGGCGGCATAGACAATCTTTGCCGAGAGGTTGAGCGTGGCGGGAGCCGCGGGAGTGTACTCGAGGCTGACAGTGGTCGAAGCCGCAGGTGCCAGAGCCGCGCCGCTGACGGTGGCAAGCTCGGTCTCGCCGTCGAGGAGCACGACGCTCCATCCGCTTGCCTCGGCGATGCCCTTGTTGGTGACTTTCAGGTTGCAGGTAGTCCTGGCGCCTGCCTCGACGAAGGCCGCGGGCTTGAACTCGGAGGCCTCGAGGTCGTGGTTAAGACGCTTGACGGACTGCAGGGTCGCCTTCCAGCCGCTTTCGGGGAACATGATGTCGGACAGGAACACGAAGGTCAGGGCGCCCGACTCGGAGCTGGCCTCGAGATGGGCGAGCTCGGCGGGAACCGACATGCTTGCGAACTGACCGATTTTGGGAGCGTTGACATCGGCGCCGTCGTAGACTTCGAGGTAGTCGCCGTAAGTGTCGAGCTCGAACTTCGAGAACTCGGCCACTACATAAGCGCCCTGCTCGGCGGGAGCCACGGTCATGGTGTAGTTGTAGGAGTTGCGGTAGCTTGCGTTGGGGCCGCCGTCGTCGTAGAATTCATATTCCTTGCCGGTCTCGAGTTCCACCCTGCCGTCGGTCATCACAACCCAGTTGCCGGGCTTGACCATCACGTTCTCCACAGTAGCGGGTACACCTTCGCCCTGCTCGTTGACAGCCGTCACGGAGTAGCTGTAGAAACCGAAGGAAGTCTTGTCTGCGTATGTAGTGGCGTTGCCGGCCAGGGTGGCCACGAGCGTATTGCCCCGGCGCACCTTTATGGCAGTCAGACTTGCGGGGTCGAATGTGCCGCCGTGGGCGCCGACTGCGGGAGCCTTCCAGGTGAGGACGGCGCTGCCGTCGCCATGAGCTGCAGCGAGCTCGGTCACTGCGCCGGGAGTGTCGTTTCCGACGCGGATGTCGAGAGTCCTGGAGTCGACACCGCCACGACCTGCCGTGTTGACGGGCACGAGCGAATAGGAATAGTCCTTTTCGGTTTCGAGGTTGAGATCGGTATATGTTCCTGCCGAACCGACGGATGCATCAACGGTGGCAATCTCGACGCCGTCGCGGACAACAACAACCGATGTCAGCTCGGTCAGAGCCCTGCCCTGTGCGGTGATGCTCGGGTTGGTCCATGCGAGGGTCACGCTGTTGCCCTCGGTGCTGACCGATGCGCCGGTGACGCGGTCGGGAGCGCCATTGGCCACATGTATATAAGGTATGGTGAGGTTGGCCATGCTCGAAAGGCCGTTGGCGCCGATAGCGCCGACGGGAGTGGCGGCGCCGGTATTGACGTCGACGGTGTAGAGCCGGTATGTGCCATTGTTGGCCCAGTAGAGCACGCCGGTGTTGTGGTCGAATGTCATCGTCTGGTCGAAGCCGGCATCGGCGTCGGTGCTGCCCACGAGGGTGACGGCGGCGGTGGCCTTGTCGATGAGGTAGAGGTTGTCGTCGGGCGAGATGCCGTAGAGCTTGCCTTCGAGGTCGGCGGCTATCGCGAGCATATAGACATCGGCACCGCCATTCTTGAACGAGCCTATCATCGAAACCTGGCCTGTCTTGGGGTTGAGGGTGCCGAGCTGGGTATTGCCCGTGCGGATGCCGTAGACGGTTCCGGTGGAGTAGTCGTAGGTCATGTCGATGAGCTTGGTGCCGCCCTTGGCGATGAGGGTGCGCTCGCCGGTGTTCATGTCGATTTCGTAGAGACCGTCGACACTGCTCTGGGTGCCCTTGGTGATTACCTGGCCGTACCAGTGATAGTCGAGGTAGTAGCCGCCATAGATTACGCCCTGTTCGGTCTGGTCGGCGATGAGGACAGACTGCGAGGGGTCATCCGACGAGAAGTGGATGGGGCCGCGGGTAGGATTCTCCATGTACTCCCATGCCTGGTAGCCATAGATTTCGACAGCCGATGCCGGAACGGCGGCAGCTGCGCCGACAGCAAGCAGAAGTAAAAGTTGCTTCATAGATTACTTTTTTGTTGATAAATTAGTTTTCGGATTTCTGCGGCAAATGTAATCATTTTTTTATTGTTTACGGCACACAGCGAAAGGATTGTGCTTATTTTCCCGTCCTTGATGTCAATTTTTCATCAGAAAAGCGTCTGACAGGCCGTGCAGCCCCTGCCGTCCCCGCCGCCTGCAAAATTTTTCCGCCGCCCGTCCACACACAAGGGCATGAACAATTGTTTGATTTTTACATATTGTTTAGTTTTTATATTTGTTGATTACAGAATTATTTCTGTAATTTGCAGCGAGTAAAACAAAACCGAATTCATGACAAAATCCGTGAAGTGCAGCAGCGCTCAGCGCGGCCGCGTCGTCGACGCAGCCGGCAGCGTTCTTATTGTAGAATTAAATATAAATACCTCTGAATGCGGTGAATGCGCCATCGCAGGTTCCTGCGGTCGCAAGCCTTCCGACAAGGTGGCCGGCTACAGCAAGGTGCGTGCCCGTGCCGCCGAGGGCGTTCGCATCCCGGCCATAGGCTCCGAAGTGGACGTGCGACCCGCAATGGGACCCGCCATGTCGGCCTCCCTGCTTTTAGGCCTGCCGCTGGTGGTGTTCATCGCCACGGCGGTCATCGCCTACAGTCTCGGCGCAAGCGACCTGGTTGCCGTCATTTCCGCGTGCCTCGCCGACCTCCTCACCTTCGGCATACTCATGATACGCTTCCGCAAGCGCACCCTGTGGACCGTCGTATCCGACCATTGATTCCGACATGCAGATAGTTCTATATACGGTGATACTGATTGTGGCTCTCGGCCTTGCCGGAGCGGTGCTTCTGTACTTCACCTCCCGAAAATTCCATGTGGACGAGGACCCGCGCATCGAGGAAGTCGAAAGCTGTCTAGCAGGCGCCAACTGCGGAGGCTGCGGCTTCAGCGGCTGTCATGCCTTCGCAGCCGAATGTGTGCGCCGCGGCTCGCTCGAAGGACTCCACTGCCCGGGCTCGCCCGGAGCCATGGAACGCATAGCCGGAATACTGGGCTGCACTCCCGCCGCCGAGACCATGCGCAACATCGCCGTGCTGCGCTGCAACGGCAGCTGCGAGGCCCGTCCGCGCATCTATTCCTACGACGGCGCCATGAGCTGCGCCGTCATGGACGCCACAGGCGTCGGCACCGGTGCCTGCTCCTACGGATGCCTGGGTTGCGGCGACTGCGTGGCCGTGTGCCCCTTCGACGCCATTCACCTGAACTTCGAGACAGGCCTGCCCGAGGTCGACCCCGACAAGTGCACCGCCTGCGGACGCTGCACCGCCGAGTGCCCGCGCCATCTGCTGGAGCTGCGCCCCGCCGGACGGCGCGACCGCCGCGTATGGGTGGCCTGCGCCAACCGCGACCGCGGCGCCGTGGCCCGCAAGGCATGCAAGGCCGCCTGCATAGGCTGCGGCAAGTGCGCCAAGGCATGCGCCTTCGGTGCCATCGACATCAGCGACAATCTGTCGTACATCGACCCGGCGGCATGCCGCACCTGCGGCAAGTGCGTCGGCCAGTGCCCCACAGGAGCCATACTTGCCACATTCACCATCCCGACACAACAGAGCAATGCGTAAAAAGACATTCAGCAAAGGCGGAATACATCCCGAGGCACACAAGGACGCCTCGCCTGCCATCGAGCTTCTGCCGCTGCCCGAAGTGGCGGTTGTCCCGCTGTCGCAGCACATAGGCGCGCCGGCAAGTCCCGGCGTGGCCAAGGGCGACAAGGTGCGCCGCGGCGACCGCATAGCCGTCAATCCGTCTTTTGTCTCGGCAGGCATGCACGCTCCCATAAGCGGCACCGTCACCGCCATCGAACCCGTGGTCATGGCCAACGGCAAGCCCTCGACGGCCATTATAATAAAGGCTTCGCCCGAAGAGCACGAGGCCGACACCGCCGAACGCGAGCGCTACTGGACCGGGCTGAACAGCGTCGAGGCCGACCGCGACCTCAGCGAGAGCGTCGACGCCGCCGACATACGCCGTCTCATCTCCGACGCGGGCATCGTAGGCCTCGGCGGAGCCACATTCCCCTCGCACGTCAAACTCACCCTCAAGGATGACGTCAAGGCCGAAGTGCTGATTATCAACGGCTGCGAGTGCGAGCCCTACCTGATGTGCGACGACGCCCTGATGCGCGCCTACCCCTCGCGCATCGTCGAGGGTGTGGAGCTGATGATGAAAGCAGCCGGGATTCCCCGTGCCGTCATCGCCATAGAGGACAACAAGCCCGAGGCCGCCCGCGCCATAGAATCGGCCATCGACGGCCGCCACGACATCAGCCTGCAGATTCTGCGCACACGCTACCCCCAGGGCGGCGAGAAGCAGCTCGTCGAGGCCGTGACCGGACGCCGCATCGCCTCGGGCGCCCTGCCCGTCAGCGTAGGAGCCATTGTCAACAATGTCGCCACGGCATTCTCCGTCTGGCAGGCCGTCGACCGCGGCGTGCCCCTCATCGAGCGTGTCGTCACCATCACCGGCGACATTCCCGCCGACCAACGCCGCAACTACCTCGCCGCTATCGGAACGCCCTTGGCCGACTTCCCCTTCACCGTGCCCGACGACGCCCGCGTCATCGCCGGCGGTCCTATGATGGGAAAGACGGCAGTACGCCTCGACGCCCCCGTCATCAAAGGCACCTCGGGCCTTACCATACTCTCGGCAGCCGGACGCCGCCCCGTGCAGCCATGCATACGCTGCGGCGCCTGCGTCGAGGTCTGCCCTATGGGACTCGAGCCCTACCTGCTGAGCACATACGGTCGCCTGAGGATGTGGGACGAGGCCCGCGACAACGATGTAGCCGACTGCATCGAGTGCGGTTCGTGCAGCTACTCCTGCCCCTCGGCAAGACCTCTGTTAGACTACATACGCGTGGCAAGACAACGCTCGCGCCAATCCAAACAATAAGCAATGGCACAGGAAACTCTCACTTTCTCTCCCTCGCCACACATACACACCTCGCGCACGGTGCGCGGCACCATGCTCCACGTCCTCGTGGCGCTGCTGCCCGCCGTAGCCTGCTCGATATACTTCTTCCGCCTCCCGGCACTGATAGTGCTGCTCGTATCGACCGCCGTCTGCGTGGCCACGGAATGGGCCGTGACGCGGTGGATGCTGCACCGCCCGAGCACGATTGGCGACCTGTCGGCGACGGTCACCGGCGTGCTGCTGGCTCTTAACCTGCCTTCGGGACTGCCGCTGTGGATGGTGGCCGCGGGCGCTTTCGTGGCCATAGGCATAGCCAAGATGGCTTTCGGAGGTCTGGGCTGCAACATCTTCAACCCCGCGCTGGTAGGGCGTGTGTTCCTGCTGATATCCTTCCCCGTGGCCATGACGAGCTGGCCACTGCCGGGCGACGCCGGAGTGGACGGAAGCACCGGAGCCACAGTGCTGTCGCTGCTCAAGAGCGGCGCCATGAATCCCGCCGACGCTCCGCAGGCCGACATGGCCCTGGGCTTCATGGGCGGCTCGATGGGCGAAGTCAGCGCAGTCGCCTTGCTGATCGGATTCGCCTATCTGCTGCTGACTAAGGTTATACGCATCGACATTCCTCTTTCCATAATAGCCGCGGTCATCATCACCGACTGGTGCACGGGCTTCCCGCCCGAGGTCGACATCCTCGCCGGCGGCCTGCTCCTGGGTTCCGTCTTTATGGCCACCGACTACGCCACTTCGCCCATGACGCGCGGCGGCATGATAGTCTACGGCCTGCTCATCGGCCTCATAACGGTATGCATACGCCGCTGGGGCTCCTATCCTGAAGGTATGTCATTCGCCATCCTGGTGATGAACGGCGCCACTCCGCTTATCAACCGATATATGAAACCGCGACGTTTCTCGCCAAAACGACAGACAGCATAATGAAATCCAATCTCAAGACAATGATACTGTCCCTGGCCGGCACCGGTATGGTGGTGTCGCTGGCCATGGCAGGCGTCAAGATGCTGACCGACGAACCCATCGCCGAGGCGGCCGAACGCGCCCGCCACGAGGCACTCCAGGCCGTACTCCCCGCATTCGAGTACGTAGGCTCCGAGGAGACTCCCGACGGGCTGACGGTCTTCACCGCCGTCAGCGACGATGTGCCCGCCGGCTATGCCGTCGAGACTTTCTCGGACAACGGCTTCGGCGGCCGCATAAGCATACTTGTGGGATTCGACACCGACGGACGCCTGCACGGCTACCGCGTGCTCAGCCACGCCGAGACTCCCGGACTCGGCGCCAACATGGACCGCTGGTTCATGGCCGACGGGACGTCGCACGACGTGCGCGGCACCACGGCCACTCTCGGCGTAAAGGCCGACGGAGGCACCGTCGACGCCATGACCGGCGCCACAATCAGCTCACGCGCATTCCTCGAAGCAGTCAACAAGGCCCGACAGGCCGCAGAACAAAAAATGCAGCCATGAACAGCGCTCTCAAGGCAATAGTCGACGGCGCCATTCGCCGCAACCCCACATTCGTACTCATCCTGGGCATGTGCCCCACCTTAGGCACCACAGCCACTGCCCTGACGGGACTGTCGATGGGTCTGGCCACACTGTTTGTACTCATCTGCTCCAACGGCGCGATTTCGTCCATCAAGCGCCTCGTGCCGGGGCAGGTGCGCATACCGGTGTTCATCATCGTCATAGCTTCCTTCGTCACCATCCTCCAGATGCTCATGCAGGCATTCGTGCCGGCGCTCTACACCTCGCTCGGCATCTTCATACCACTCATCGTGGTGAACTGCATCCTGCTGGGACGAGCCGAAGCCTTCGCCTCGAAGAACAGCGTGCTGCTCTCCCTTGCCGACGGACTCGGCGTCGGGCTCGGCTTCACGGCGGCGCTGACACTGCTCGGATGCGTGCGCGAGCTGCTCGGCAGCGGCTCCGTATTCGGCCTGACGGTCTATCCCGCCGACTTCGGAGCCCTGGTGTTCGTGCTCGCGCCGGGCGCATTCATCGTGTTAGGCTTCATGATTGCATTGTTCAACTACATTAACCGCAAGTCATGATCGAATACCTCGCAATCATATTCACGGCCATGCTGGCCAACAACATCGTCTTCGCGCAGTTCCTCGGCATCTGCCCCTTCATCGGCGTGTCCAAGAACATGCAGTCGGCCTACGGCATGGGGCTGGCCGTTACTTTCGTCATGGCCGTGGCCACTGCCGCCACGTGGCTGCTGCAGCACTATTTGCTCCTGCCGTTGGGGCTGGTGTATGTGCAGACGATAGCCTTCATCCTTGTCATCGCCGTGCTCGTGCAGATGCTCGAAATCATACTTAAAAAGATCTCGCCCGGACTCTATGCCGCCCTCGGAGTCTATCTTCCCCTCATCACCACCAACTGCGCCGTGCTCGGCGTGGCCATCCTCGCCGCACAGCGCGACTTCGGACTGCTGCACTCGATAGTCTACGCCGTGGCAACGGCCTTGGGCTTCATGCTTGCCCTGAGCCTTTTCTCGGCCATCCGCATGCAGCTTGAGCTAAGCGACGTCCCCCGCCCGATGCGCGGCGTGCCCGTGGCTCTGGTGGTCGCAGGCATACTGGCGATGGCCTTCATGGGCTTCTCGGGCATCAAATTCTGACGGGAGTACTATATATAACATTTTTTAACGGCGATTTACTTTTATTGAGTATAAAGTATTGCTAAATTTGCGCAAATAAACCGGCAAGGCCGGAAACATCCTTATTGTCATAAATCCAGTAAAAATGAAAAGTTACTACATCATAGACGCCACCGGCAAACAGGTCGGTCCTTTCCCCGGCGAGACTCTTGTCCAGCGCGGAGCAAACGCCAATACCTTCGTATGGTGCGAAGGAATGGGTTCCAACTGGGCCAAGGCCTGCGAGGTTGAAGAGCTGAAGGTTCTCTTCGCTCCCGCCGGCGCCGCCACCCGCCCCATTTCCACTCCCGCCACCGCCGCTGCCGCACAG
>JAIDUY010000127.1 GCA_029059965.1 Muribaculaceae bacterium | reverse complement strand
CCCAACCCGGGCCCCCCCCAGCCGGCGGTCACGCCCCCCGCGCCCTGGCCCCCGCCCCCGAGGGCCACACGGCCCTCGACGCCCCCGAGAACTACACCGGATGGGTCGACCCCAACCGTCCTCCCTTCGTCGCCTCGGGCATCTACCTGCGCGGCGAGGTCAACTCCTGGGCTGCCGACGCCGACTGGGAATTCTCGAAGGAGGCCGACAACACCTACGTCCTCTACAGCAAGACCCTCAACGGGCAGTTCAAGGTGGCCGACGCAGGCTGGACGGGCTCGTGCAACTACGGCTCCAACGGCTCCAACATCATGGCCGATACCCCTTATGAGCTCGCCGCCGGCACCGACGGAAACGTCTCCTGCGGCAACTTCGTCTACGACTGCAAGCGCATCGTGCTCAACATCGTCAACAGCACCGCCACCCTGCTGCTCGAAATCAACGATGACGCCACCGGCCTGACTTCGGTCTACATGGTGGGCGACTTCAACAGCTGGGACTATATGGGCACTTCCGGCCGTCTCGACCTCGACGAGACCGACAATCTCTTCAAAGGCCGCGTATCGCTCAAGGCCGGAGCCGACGGTATGTCGCGCTGGCGCATCTACCAGAAAGTGGGCATGAGCGGCGCATGGGGCGCCGAAGCCGAGGCAAGCGCCGCCACCACCGAGGGCGTTCTGGTCAAAGGCAATACCTTCAACGTGGCCGCCGAGCCCGGCACCTACGACGTAAGCTTCAGCCTCGCCGACGGATCCTACCGTCTGACCAAGGTCGAGTCGGTCGCCGCCGTCATGGCTCTCAACCCCTCCAATGTCATCCTCACTCCCTCCAACCCCGCCTCCATCAAGGTGCTGTCGCTCAACAACAGTCTCATCCACTACAATGACCAGGACTTCGTGTTCAACGGCATCGCCGAGGCCATGGGCACCGACGCCTCCTGGACCAAGCACACCAACCTCGGCAAGCCGCTGAGCTACCACTGGAACGAGGGCGACGGCCTGGCCGAGGACGGCACTCCCGGCGCCAAGATGATGATTCGCTCCGAGGCCTGGAGCCACATCATCCTGCAGGAACAGAGCTCGCTGCCCCGCACCAATCCCGAGACTTTCCGCAATTCCGTAGCTCAGTGGATGGAATACATCCGTGAATACTGCCCCAACCCCAATGCCGTGGTAATCCTGCCCGTCAACTGGGCGTACAGCAGCGACTGGACCAACTTCAGCGAGTACAACCGCCAGTTCATGGACAACTATGCCGCCATCGCCGCCGAGCTCGGCGCCGTGGTATGCCCCGTGGCTTCGGCCTACGATGCAGTGTACCGCGCCGAGGGCAGCACAGCAGCCTCGAGCTGGTTCTCCGACGACCGCCATCCGACTCCCAAAGCCACCTATATGGCCGCCTGCATGGAGTACGGCATCATCACCGGTACCGACCCCGCCACTATCAGCACTCCCGGCAGCCTCGACGAGGCAACGGCCGCTTCGATGCGCTCCTATGCCTCGCAGGCCATCAAGTCCTATGTCAATGCTGTCGACCACCTCACGGGAACCGTGCGCTTCAGCGCCCGCGTGTTCGATGACTTCGGCATCGAGGTGAACGGCTTCACCCCCACGTTCAGCGTCGACGGCGGCGGCAACATCAGCCCCGAAGGCGTTTTCACCTCGGACGGCACCCGCGGCACTTTCACCGTCACCGCCACCGCCGGCAACTTCACCCGCACGGCCACCGTCACCGTCACCGATCACGAGACCGTCGTCATCACCTATCCCTCCATCAAGCTCAACGAGGACAATCTGAGCGCTGCCGAGAACTTCGACAGTATGGGCTCCGAGGCCGATGCCGCCCTCCCCACAGGATGGCGCATCGACAAGCAGACCGTCGGCACCCGCACCGTGGGCACCTTCGGCACGGCTATGGAGAACACTACCTACAGCGGCGGCACCGCACTGCCCTCGAACGCCAAGAACGGCGTGTGGAACTTCGGCGCCGACGGCTCGGCCGACCGCGCTCCCGGCGGCATCACCACCGGCGTAGCCAACGGCTCGCGCGCCATCAACCTCTACGCCCACATCGCCAACGACGGCCGCAAGGCCATCCGCGACATCGTGCTGAGCTACGACGTCGAGAAGTACCGCATGGGCAACAACCCCGCCGGTTTCGCCGTGCAGCTGCACTACTCGCTCGACGGCCGCAACTGGACTTCGGCCGGCGATGACTTCCGCACCTATCTCGAACCCGACGCACAGACAGCCGGCTACGACGTGGTGCCCGGCGAGACGCACACCGTTTCGGCTACCCTGCCCTTCGAGCTCGGCGCCGGCATGGACGTCTACCTTGCATGGAACATCTCGGTGGCCAGCGGCGACGCCGCCCAGGGCGCCATGGCTCTCGCCATCGACAACGTAAGTCTGGCCGGACAGCTGCCCGAGATTCCCGAGACCTCGCACCGCATCTATGTGGACAACCGCACGAGCTGGGATGCCATCGGCCTCTATGCCTGGGGCGACTCCGAACTCTTCGGCGCATGGCCCGGCCAGGCTCCCATCGACGAGCTCGAAGCCAACGGCACGGTCTACACCGTATTCGGCCTTGACGCCGACGGCGGCAGCTTCAACCTGATTTTCAACAACTGGAACAACAACAAGCAGCTGCCCGACTTCAACATCACCGCCAACCGCGACTACTGGTTCCGCATCGACGACACCACCGTCACCGAAATCGAAGCCGCAGGCGTGGAATCGGTGGACGTGGCCGCCGACGGCCTGAGTTTCGACGGCCACACCGTGCGCTGCCCCGAAGGAGCCTTCATCACCGTCAGTAACCTCCAGGGAATGACCGTGCTGAGCGGCACCGGCCCCGAGTTGTCCCTCGGCTCCCTTCCCCGCGGCCTATACATCGTATGCGCCGCCGGCCGGGCCGTCAAGGTAGCCCTGCGCTGACAAGCACAAGTCAAGCATCACAACGCAGCCGCGTCATCCGTTTGGGTGACGCGGCTTTCCTTTTAGGGAACAATTCATTGCGTTAAGGAATATTAACAACGGCAAATTGGCGGGCGTTGGATAAGATTGCTTAAATTTGTAGCCGAACGCTACGGCCCGCACCGGCAACGGGCGCCCGACAGCCGAAGAAAACCGCATACGATCCTTAAACCCTTACCTTGCCGCTATGATACACCGCCTTGACCAAATCGTCGAAGAAGCCCGCCGCCGCGGACCGCGCCGCCTTGCCGTCGCCTTCGGCCAGGACTCCCACACCCTCGAAGCCGTCGCCGAGGCATACCGCGAAGGCATCGTACTCCCCACAATCTACGGCGACAAGGCCGTAATCCTCGAAACATGCCGCTCCCTTGACATCGACACGGCCGACTTCACCATTGTCGACGAGCCCAACGACGTCAAGTGCGTGAAGCTCGCGGTGGCCGACGTGGCCTCCGGGCGCGCCGATGTGCTGATGAAGGGGCTCGTGAGCACCGACAAATACATGCGCGGCATCCTCGACAAGGAAAACGGGCTGGTGCCGCCCAAAGGCATTCTGAGCCACGTGTCGGTGGTGCAGCTGCCCGACTATCCGCGCCTGCTCGTCATTGCCGACGTAGCCGTGATACCGCAGCCCGACTTCAAGCAGAAGACGGTGCTGATACGCTATCTGGCCGACACGGCACGGGTTCTCGGCGCCGAGAAGCCCCGCGTGGCCTGCATAGCCCCCTCCGAACAGGTGCTCCCGACAGTGCCGTCGTCGACCGAGGCGGCCATACTGGCCAAGATGGGCGACCGCGGGCAGCTGGGCAACGTGACCGTCGACGGTCCGCTGTCGCTCGACGTCGCGCTCTATCCCGAAGTTGTCGAACAGAAGAAGGTCAAGGGCTCGGCCGTGGCCGGCAACGCCGACTGCCTGCTCTTCCCCAACATCGAGAGCGGCAACGTGTTCTTCAAGAGCGCCACACACTTCGGCGGCGCCGAAATCGCCGCCATGGTAGTCGGCACCAAGGCCCCGTGCGTGCTGACATCGCGCGGCGACACCCCAGCCACCAAACTCTACTCTATCGCACTCGCCTGCATCAGCTGAACATAATCGATAAATTCACATCACATGAGCCACCGCGTACTTGCCATCAATCCCGGCTCGACCTCGACAAAGGTCGCCGTCTACGATGACACCGAACCCATATTCACCATCTCGATAGCCCATACGGCCGAAGAGCTACAGTCGTTCGCCACCGTACTGGACCAGTTCGCCTGGCGCAAGAGTCTGGTCGAAAAAGCCCTCTCCGATGCAGGCATAAAGCTCGACAGCATCAACGCCGTAATCGGCCGCGGCGGCATCATGAGCCCCGTGGAAAGCGGCGTCTACGAAGTCAACGACGACCTCATCCACGACCTCGTGCACGCCAAGATGCAGCACGCATCCAACCTCGGCGCACTCATAGCCCGCGACATCGCCAACGAAATCGGAGTCAAGGCATTCATCGCCGACCCAGTAGTAGTGGACGAGATGATGCCCTATGCACGCATCAGCGGCGTTCCCGAGCTGCCGCGCGAATCCATCTTCCACGCACTCAATCAGAAAGCCGTCGCACGCCTCTTCGCGCGCGAAAGCCATACGAGCTACGAGAACCTCAACCTCATCGTGTGCCACATGGGCGGCGGCATCACCATCAGCGCCCACCGCAAAGGACAGGTCATCGACACCACCAACGCCCTGGACGGCTGCGGCCCCTTCTCGCCCGAACGCTCCGGCTCGTTGCCCCCCGGACCGCTGGTACACCTCTGCTTCTCGGGCAAATATACCGAAGACGAACTCATCAAACTCGTGCACGGCAAAGGCGGCCTGATGGCCCATCTGGGCACGACATCAATCCCCGAAGTCCTCGACCGCATTGACCGCGGCGACCTCCACGCCATGCTCGTTCTCCGCGCCATGGTCTACACCGTAGCCAAGGAAATCGGCGCCATGTCGACAGCCCTCAAGGGCGACGTCGACGCCATCATCCTCACCGGCGGCATGGCACACAGCAAACGCATCACCGACTTCGTGGCCGAACACGTCAGCTTCATCGCGCCCATCTACGTCTACCCCGGCGAGAACGAACTCAAAGCGCTGGCCGAAAACGCCCTGGCCGCCATCACCGGCGAACGCGAAATCAAAGTCTACCGCCACGAAGACTACGACGACCCCAGCCAGATCAACGACCCCCTCCGCCCCTCCAAAC
>JAIDUY010000126.1 GCA_029059965.1 Muribaculaceae bacterium | reverse complement strand
GCTCGTTGACGATAGGAGCGACAGCGTCGGCAATGAGCGAACGCTGGTCGTCGTTTTTATAGATGGGGACGATTACCACCTGAATGGGCGCGAGATGGGGAGGAAGCACAAGGCCGTTGTCGTCGGAGTGGGTCATGATAAGCGCGCCCATCAGACGGGTCGACACGCCCCATGAGTTGGCCCATACGTATTCGGGCTTGTTTTCCTTATTGACGAATGTTACGTCGAAGGCCTTGGCGAAATTCTGGCCGAGGTTATGCGATGTACCCGACTGTAGAGCTTTGCCGTCCTGCATCATGGCCTCGATGGTGTAAGTGTTGAGTGCACCGGCAAAACGCTCGTTGGCACTCTTTACGCCCTTGATTACAGGCATAGCCATGTATTTTTCTGCAAAGTCGGCGTAGAGATTGATCATCTGCACTGTGCGGGCTTCCGATTCTTCGGCCGTAGCGTGGGCACAGTGGCCTTCTTGCCAAAGGAACTCAGCGGTGCGGAGGAACATGCGTGTACGCATTTCCCAACGCATCACGTTGGCCCACTGGTTGCACAGCACGGGTAGGTCGCGGTAAGAGTGTATCCAGTTTTTATATGTGCCCCAGATGATGGTTTCGGAAGTGGGGCGTATGATCAGCTCCTCCTCAAGACGGGCATCGGGGTCGACAACCACACCGGTGCCGTTGGGGTCGTTTTTCAGACGATAGTGGGTTACTACGGCACATTCTTTGGCAAAGCCTTCGACGTGCTCAGCCTCACGACAAAGGAAAGACTTGGGTATGAGCAGCGGGAAGTAGGCATTCTGCACGCCGGTCTGCTTGAACATTTCGTCAAGAGTGCGCTGCATCTTTTCCCAGATGGCGTAACCATAGGGCTTTATTACCATACATCCTCTTACAGCCGACTGTTCTGCGAGGTCTGCCTTAACCACGAGATCGTTATACCATTGTGAGTAGTTTTCACTACGTTTTGTGAGGTCTTTGAGTTCTTTAGCCATTGCTTATGATAGTAGTTTTTTGTTATTGCA
>JAIDUY010000125.1 GCA_029059965.1 Muribaculaceae bacterium | reverse complement strand
GTTGGGTGGGGGGTCCTCTAGCGTTGGGGCCCGAGGGGGTGACCAGAGTGAGCTTTTTGCACGGAGAAGCCTCGACGCGGCCAATCTGACGGGCTTCTACGCCGAACGAAGCTGCGATGTCGATGATGGTCGGCACGATTTCCGGACTACAGTATATCTCGAAGCGGTGACCCATGTTGAAGACGCGGTACATCTCCGAGGGATCGGCTCCGGACTGCTTGCGGATAAGTTCGAACAGCGGCGGAACCTCGAACAGGTTGTCTTTAATAACGTGGAGCCTGTCGACAAAGTTCATAACTTTGGTCTGAGCTCCGCCCGAGCAGTGTATCATGCCGTGGATGTCGCCGCGGACGGCAGCGAGAACGGCCTTGATGACAGGCGCATAGGTGCGGGTCGGCGACAGCACGAGTTTGCCGGCGTCGAGTGGCGCGCCTTCGACCGGGTCGGTCAGGTCTTTGCTGCCGCAGTAGACCACCTCGGCGGGAAGGCCGGCGTCGTAGGTCTCGGGATAGCGCTCGCCTACGGCTTTGCTGAACACGTCGTGACGGGCCGATGTCAGTCCGTTGCTGCCCATGCCTCCGTTGTAGTCGCTTTCGTATGCCGCACGGCCATAGGACGCAAGGCCTACGATGGCATCGCCGGCGGCTATGTTGGCGTTGTCGATTACGTCTTTGCGTGCCATGCGGCAGGTGACGGTGCTGTCGACGATGATGGTGCGCACGAGGTCGCCCACATCGGCAGTCTCGCCGCCTGTGCTGTGGATGCTTACGCCATGGCGCCCGAGTTCCTCAATCAGTTCCTCGGTTCCGCTGATTATCGCGGAGATGACCTCGCCGGGCACGAGTCTCTTGTTTCGGCCGATGGTGGACGACAGCAGGATGTTGTCTGTCGCGCCGACGCAGAGAAGGTCGTCGATGTTCATGATGAGGGCGTCCTGGGCGATGCCTTTCCACACCGACAGGTCGCCTGTCTCGCGCCAGTAGGCGTAGGCGAGCGACGATTTGGTTCCGGCACCGTCGGCGTGCATGATGTTGCACATCTCGGGGTCGCCGCCGAGCCAGTCGGGTACAATCTTGCAGAAGGCACCGGGGTAGAGCCCTTTGTCGATGTTCCTTATTGCGTTGTGGACGTCTTCTTTGCTTGCGGAGACTCCGCGCTGAGCGTAGGTTGCCATGGGTTATATGTTGAGTTTTGTTACTTCAGCTTGTTAAGTTTGGCCGGGTCGCCGACCAGCCACACGATGTCGCCCTCGCGGAATTCGAGGTCGGGCCTTGAGTCGATATGTTCTTCGCCGCGGTCGACAGCCACTACGAGAGCCTCGTATCTGTCGCGCAGCGAGGAGCTCGACGGTGTCTGCGAAATGAGCGGCGAATGATCGGACAACAATATACTGGTCAGAACGATGTCGGAGCCGTCGGTCGGCGTGCCGTTATCCTGAAGGGGGCGTTCCATCTCGGGGAGCAGGCGTTCTATCTGAGCGTCGGTACCGATTACACTGACGGTGTCGCCGGGATAGAGGCGCTCGCGGCCGCCGGGTATGGGGATGTAGTTTGTTCCGCGCTGTATGCCTACGATATTCACGCCGAAGCGCCGGCGCAGGTTGCTGTCCATGAGCCGTTCGCCCACAAAGGGACTGCCGGCGCCGACGGTGATGAAAGCCTGGTGCAGGTCGTGAACCACGGCGTTCTTCTTGCCGCTGCGACGTAATTCGCGTTCGTTGAGATTGTCCATGAACTTGCGTTCCATCCGCTTCATGCCCCGTCGCAGACGTCCTGACGAGAACATGAAAATCAGAATCACCACGGCTGCCACCACCGCAAGGCCGACCTTGGTGGAGTAGCATTGGGATATGGCCTTGACGACAAAGAACACCGCTATGCCGAAGCGGAAGACAGACAGCACAATGCGGGGCACGGCAAGGCCGCGGACCCGCGAGCCGTCGGGATTTCGCACGCCCGACACCGGGGTGGCCAAAGCGATGAGGAAGGGCGCCATCGCCACGAGTGTCACGGCGAGCGTGGCCATGCGGCTCCAAGACGGAATCAGCTCGCCGAGCCACGGCTCTATATACTGCGATGACAGTATCGTGATGGCTATCAGGATGATGGAGTAGAGTATAGTGCGCCATGCATAGCGCCGCAGCATTTTGCCCCAGGGGCGTCCGGCGGCATGTTCCTTGTCGGCCTCTTTCTGATAGCGGTCGATGAGGAAGTGCAGGCGTCGGGGAAGATGTCGTTCGAGCAGGGCGTAGGCCGGTTCGGACATCTTTATAAAGTAGGGAGTCGTGAATGTCGTTATTACAGATACAGCCACGACGATTGGGTAGAGCGACGGGATGAGTACGCCGAGGCTGAGGCCGAGGTTGGCTATAATGAAGGCAAATTCACCGATTTGCGTCAGTGAGAAACCGCTTTGCACGGCTACCCTCAGCGTCTGCCCCGTCACGAGCATGCCGAAAGCGCCGAAGACAATCATGCCGACGATAACCACAAGGCTGAGCAGCAGAATCGGCCCCCAGTACTGGACAAGAATCGACGGCTGCACCATCATGCCCACGGAGATGAAGAACACCGAACCGAAGAGGTCCTTTACCGGCATCACCACGTGCTCGATGCGTTCGGCATAGCTTGTACCCGCGAGTATGGACCCCATCACAAAAGCGCCGAGCGCCATCGAAAAGCCGCACATTACCGAGAACACAGCCATGCCCAGACAAAGACCCATCGACACCACAAGGAGCGTCTCGCTGTTGAGAAAGCGGCGTATACCCCCGAGCAGCGACGGCAGGACATAGACGCCCACGATGAACCACATGATAAGGAAGAACACCAGTTTGCCCACACTGAACAGCAGGGCCGAACCCTCGACGCTGTTGTTCATGGCTATGGACGACAGCACGACCATCATCAGGACGGCGAAAAGGTCCTCGACGACGAGCACTGCCAGCACCAGCGAGGCGAACTTCTTCTGCCTCAGCCCCATGTCCGTGAACGCCTTGATGATGATGGTGGTCGACGACATCGACAGCATACCGCCGAGGAAGAGACTGTTGATGTCGTTGAAATGCAGCATGTGTCCGACTGCATAGCCGGCTCCCATCATGCCCGTGACGATGATGAGAGCGGTCACGACGGCCGAACCGCCCGAGCGCATAAGCTTCTTGAAACTGAATTCAAGGCCGAGTGAGAACAGCAGAACCACAATGCCTATCTGCGCCCAGAAGTCGATATTCTCCTCGGTGGTGACCGATGGCAGATATTCGAAATGCGGACTGGCGAGGAAGCCTGCAACGATATAGCCGAGAACTACCGGCTGGCGAATCCACTTGAACACCACCGTCACGACAGCTCCCAGAATCAGGATGAAGGCGAGGTCGGTGATGAGGCTTTCGATATTCATAATGCCTTGATTCAGATGCTCAGCTGATTGGCCAGCGTAATTGATTTTGTTGGATGGAGTTTTTCGAACTCGTTGAACAGCTTGATGTAGTCGGTCGAGTCGCGCATGACCACAATCAGGTTGAGACTTGTTTCCTGAGCCTCGAAATCATATTCCACATAGAAATTGTTCAGCGCGATTCTGTGCCGGGTCAGGATATGGCGGTAGTCCGCTATGTCGTGCAGAATCACTGACGTGCGTATGCGGATGATGCGGCTCTCGGAACCACGGCTCACAAGGTGCTCGAAGCGTTCGAGCTGGACGAGAATGAAAAGGATGAGGGCGCAGGCCAGTATGCTGAGCCAGTACAAGCCCAGGCCCACGGCCATGCCTATTATAGCCACCATCCATATGCCGGCGGCCGTTGTCAGGCCGCGCACCGAGCCCTTCATCTG
>JAIDUY010000124.1 GCA_029059965.1 Muribaculaceae bacterium | reverse complement strand
TCCTTCATCTTTGCGATGATTTCGGAGGCATAGGCGTCGCCTCGCCGCAGCACCCGCACCACCCACAACTCGAGCATGCCTTTGCGCATCTGGGATTTGAGATTGTCGATGTTCATTTTCAGCGTTTTGCTTGATTGTAGATTGTAGATTTCTGTTCCCGGAGGGGGCTTTGCTGTCGATTGACGCTGCAAAGTTAAGCTGCCGCAAGGTACTATGCAATACATAGTACTAAAATAATCCTCAATCATAACATTTTTTAACCCATGAGGCTTTGATTCTTTAATTTCGGTTAATTGCGGTTTTGTTCGGCTGTGTTTAGTTAATTTTGTAGGTTGATAAGTGTTCAATAGACAATGGAACAATGCCACATAGACATCGAAGGCTGCCGGATAGCATATGAGAAGGCCGGCGACGGCGCTCAGCCGGTGATAGTGATGCACGGCTGGGGCTGCCGCGCCACAACGATGCGCATTCCCGCCGAGGCCGCTCTGACGCCCGGCACGACGGTCTATAACCTCGACCTGCCCGGCTTCGGCGACTCGCCCGAGCCCGAAAAGGTGTGGGGCATAGGCGACTACGCCGACATTGTCGAGGCTTTCTGCCGCCGTCTCGGCATCGAGCGCCCCGTGCTGATGGGGCATTCGTTCGGCGGACGCATAGCCATCATCCTGGCTTCGCGCATGCCCGTGGCCAAGCTCATCCTCATCGACGCCGCCGGCATCAAGCCGCGCCGCAGCCTGCGCTACTATATCAAGGTGTACAGCTTCAAGTTTGCCAAGCGCGTGCTGCCCTCCCTTGTGGGCCGCAGCCGTGCCGAGGGCATCATCGACCGCTGGCGCGGAAAGGCCGGTTCGTCGGACTATGCCGCGGCATCGCCCAAGATGCGCGCCATCATGAGCCGCGTTGTCAACGAAGACCTGCGCCACCTGCTGCCGTCCATCGCCGCCCCTACCCTGCTCATCTGGGGCGAGCGCGACACGGCCACGCCCATAGCCGACGCCCGGCTGATGGAGAAGAAGATACCCGACGCCGGACTGGTGAGCTATCCCGAGGCCGGACACTACTCTTTCCTGGACCGTCCTGCACAGACGCAGGCCGTAATAAAAAGTTTCATCAATGCCTGACATGATATTGATTCTCTACATCGCGGTGGCCGTGCTTGCCTTCGCAAATTTCTGCACCGAGCTGCGCCGCGACCTTATGATGCTGCAGCAAAACTCCTACCGTCGGGACCGCTATATGCGCTGGCTGTCGCAGAGCGGCGACACCACTTCGGGCTGGCGCCTGGCCGGAATCATCGTCACGGGCATCTGCCTGACGCCTTTCTGCCCGCCCACTCCGGGCATAGTGCTGCTGGGCATCTTCGCCGTGCTGAGCATGGTGAGCCTGATGCGCCGACACTACAAGAAGCCGCTGGTGATGACTCCGCGCGCCCTGCGCATCTACATCACCGCCATAGTTCTCGGCGCCCTCGCCGCCGGCGGAGCCATGCTGATATGGTCGGCTCCGTGGACAACATCGATTCGTGCCGCCGCCCTCACCTTCGGCGCGGCCTACTGCCTGTCGCACGTCTTTATCGTGCTCTCCAACATGATTCTGCACCCCGTGGAACAGTCCATCAACCGACGCTACATACGCGAGGCCAAGGACATGCTCGCACAGATGAAAGACCTTCGCATCATCGGCATCACCGGCAGCTACGGCAAGACAACGACCAAGCACTACCTCTACCGCATACTCAGCGAACAGTACGAGACCCTGATGACTCCGGGCAGCTACAACACACCGCTGGGCGTGGTGCGAACAGTGCGCGAGATGCTCAAGCCCTACCATGAGGTCTTCATCGTCGAGATGGGGGCAAAGGCCCGCGGCGACATCGCCGAAATATGCGACATCGTGCATCCCTCGCGCGGCATCATCACCGCCGTCGGCCCGCAGCACCTCGAATCGTTCAAAAGCATCGCCAACGTGCAGGCCACCAAGTTCGAGCTTGCCGACGCCCTTCCCGCCGACGGCCTCATCGTGGTCAACGACGACTTCCCCCGCATCGCCGACCGCCCCGTCGACAACACCCGCTGCCTGCGCTACGCCGTCAACAACGTGACCGACAGCACCGACTATACAGCCGAGAACATAGACTACTCGCCTTCGGGCACAAGCTTCACTGTGCGCTGCCTGCGCGACGGATGGATGGTGAACCTGCACACGCCTCTGGTGGGCGAGTGCAACATCTCGAACGTGATGGCAGCCGTCGTCATGGCGCGCGACATGGGCGTCGACGACAAGCACATAGCCTATGCCGTCGAGCGCCTCGAACAGGTCGAGCACCGTCTGAGCATCAAGCGTGTGCCCGGCGGACTCACCATCATAGACGACGCCTTCAACAGCAATCCCGTAGGCTCGGCCATGGCACTTGACGTGCTCGCGGCCATGAAGACCGGAAAGCGCATACTCGTCACCCCCGGCATGATAGAGCTCGGCGACGAGCAGGAGCATCTCAACGCCGAATTCGGCCGCAAGGCGGCATCATGTGCCGACCTTGTCATCGTCGTGGGCGAGTACAACCGCGAGGCCATCGTCAGCGGACTCGAGGAAGGCGGAATGCCCGCCGAAGCCATCCGCAAGGCCGACAGCTTCGCCCACGCGCAGCAGATACTGACTTCGCTGTCCGCGCCCGGCGACATCGTCCTCTACGAGAACGACCTCCCCGACACCTTCAAGTAAACAACACTTCACACACAATATGAAAACCACAATCGGAGTATTCTTCGGCGGACGATCCACCGAACACGAAATATCGGTCATCTCGGCCTGCCAGGCCATGGCCGCCATCGACCGCGACAAGTACGATGTCGTTCCGGTCTACATCACCAAGCAGGGCCGCTGGTACACCGGCGAGGGCCTGACCGAAGTCGCCAACTACCGCGACATCCGCAAGCTCATCGAAGGCGCCACCGAGGTCTACATGCGCCCCGTCTACGGCGACTTCAATCTCTACCGCGCCAACCCCGGCGGCCTCTTCGGCAAGAAAGGCCCCGTGGCCACCCTCGACGCCGCCATCCCCGTGCTCCACGGCAGCAACGGCGAGGACGGCATCTTCGAGGGCGTGCTCGAAACCATAGGCATCCCCTACGCCGGATGCTCCACCCTGGCATCGGCCAACGGCATGGACAAAATCACCATGAAGATGATTCTGGCCGCCGACGGCATACCCGTGGTCGACTACGTATGGTTCACCGACAAGCAGTGGTTCAACAAGCGCGACGAGCTCATCGCACGCATCGAGGAACGCATCGGCTACCCCGTCATCGTCAAGCCCGCCAACCTCGGCTCCAGCGTCGGCATAGGCCGCGCCGACAACCGCGAGCAGCTCCTCGAGCGCGTGGCCGACGCCGAGCGCTACTCCGCACGCATCATCGTCGAGGACCTTGTCGAGAACATGAAGG
>JAIDUY010000123.1 GCA_029059965.1 Muribaculaceae bacterium | reverse complement strand
AGCCCGAGAATGCCGGACGCATAGGCGACTTCGGCGGCGTGTTCGTCGACAAGAACTCCAAGAAGCTGTCGGTGGAGCTCGGCAAGGCCATCATGAACAACTTCGGCTTCGGCGATTTCGTCATCCGCGACCCGGCCACAGGAAAGCCGATTATGACAATTCGCAACCTCAAGGATATGCAGAATGCCATCTTCAGCATCCCCGCCGAGGCTCTGCAGGCCCATGCATCGCACAACGACATATCGCGCTGGCTCTACAGCCGCGCGCTCTTCCCCATTGCCGACGTGGTCAAGCGCCATAAGTTCGACAGCCTCGACGAGGCTCCTGCCGTGCGACAGCTTTTCTTCGACCTCATCGTCAAGTACCGCAAGATGAAAAACCGCGGCGTAGTGGCGGAATTCAAGAAGGAACGCTTCGACCACTACTCCAACTTCGCCCGCATCGGCCAGGGCAGCCTCGGCGGCAAGGGCCGCGGCCTGGCTTTCGTCGACTCCATCATCAAGAAAAATCCCGTCTGCGACAACTTCGACGGGCTGACCATATCCATCCCCCGCTCGGTGGTGCTGTGTACCGACATCTTCGACGAGTTCATGGCCACCAACGACCTATATCCGCTGGCGCTCAGCGATGCCGACGACCAGACCATACTCGAGGCCTTCCTCGCCGCCGAACTTCCCGAGCGGCTGCGCGAGGACTTTCTGGCGCTGTTCGAGGTGGTCGACCGCCCCTTTGCCGTGCGCAGCTCGAGTCTGCTGGAAGACTCCCACTACCAGCCCTTTGCCGGAATCTACTCGACCTATATGGTGCCCTGGACCGACGACTCGGCGCTGAGGCTCCGCTGGCTTGAGGAGGCCGTCAAGGGCGTCTATGCTTCGGTGTTCTACCATGCCTCGAAATCGTACATGACGGCCACGAGCAATGTTATCGACCAGGAGAAGATGGCCGTCATCATACAGGAGGTCGTGGGCGATAATTTCGGCGACTACTATCTGCCGTCGTTCTCGGGCGTGGGCCGCTCGCTGAACTACTATCCGCTCGGCGACGAGCAGCCCGAGGACGGGGTGGTGGAAATCGCCGTGGGACTGGGCAAGTACATCGTCGACGGCGGCCGAGGTCTGCGTTTCTCGCCCCGCCATCCGGGGCATGCGCTCCAGACATCGACCCTCGACCTCGCCCTGCGCGACACCCAGCGCAAGCTCTTCGCTCTGCCCCGGGGTAAAGGCACCGAATTCGCCGCACACCTTGACGAGGGGGTCGGGCTGATTGAAAAGAACGTGCAGGACTTCGCCGGAACGGGTGCCCTGCGCTTCACCGTGTCGACATTCGACCCATACGACGGTGTCCTCAAGGACTACGAGCAGGGCTCGGGGCGCCGTGTGGTGACGTTCAACAATATCCTGCGCGACAAGGCCATCCCTCTGGCTCCCGCCCTCGACTTCATGCTGAGCGAAGGGCAGAACGCCATGCAGCGCCCCGTCGAAATCGAGTTTGCGGGCGTAGTGCTCCCCCACCCCACCGCCGAGGGCATCAAGGCCAGTCTCTACTGGCTCCAGATACGCCCGATAATCGACAAGCGCAACCTCATTGCCGACGACGTTCTTGACTTGCCCGACAGCGAGCTCATCATCCGCAGCGACACGGCACTCGGTCACGGAATGATAGAGGGCGTTCAGACGGTGGTCTACGTCCGTCCCGACAGCTTCGACTCGTCGTCTAACTCCTCGCTCGTGCCTGTGCTCCAGCGCATCAACCGTGAGCTCAACAGCCGCGGAGAAGGCTATGTGCTCATCGGTCCCGGACGCTGGGGTTCGAGCGACCCTGCGCTCGGCATCCCCGTGAAGTGGGCCGACATATCCGGCGCCCGCGTCATCGTCGAGGCTGCAGTCGGCGACTACCGCATCGAGCCGAGCCAAGGCACGCACTTCTTCCAGAACCTCACCTCATTCGGCGTGGGCTACTTCACCGTAGACCCCCGCGCCGGCAATGGATACTACGACAGCGCCTACCTCGACAATGCCGAGGCCGAGTACGACGACGGTGCCATCCGTGTTGTCCGCTTCTCCTCGCCACTGCCCATAGCCATCAACGGCCGTAGCGGCCGCGGCCTCATTGAAAAACCGGAACAATCATAAACCACGCAATACCATGACCTTCCTAAGCTCACTGCGACGCGCCCTCGGATTCAGCGGCGACGACATCGAAGACGATGACGACGATTTCGCCGCCGTCTCCGTCAGCCCCGCCGTCGAAAATACCGACAGCTGCGCCGAAACCGATACCGCTGCCGTGCAGGCAGAACCGGCAAAGGAACTTGAGTTCGACCCGGAGGTACGCAACCATATCCTCGACGGCGTCCTTGCCGTATTCAACTCTGCCTTGCCTGACTTCCTACAGCGCAGCATAGACCCCGAATCACAGCGTAAGGCACTGGCCGACAGCCTTGACTCTTCGGTAGCCGAGTACATGAACAGGCTGCGCGCCGAGGCCGAGGCTCATGCCGAAAGCCGCCTGCGCAACGCTTCGGAGGCCTCAAGGGCCGAAAGCGAGAGGCTGCGCCGCGAGATGGAGAAACTCGAACAACAGAAGACATCCATACGTGAGCAACAACTCAGCGCCGACCGCCGGCGCCGCGCCCTGTCAGAGCGCGTAAACGATCTCGAGAGCCAGCTGGCGAAGGTCGAGGCAGAGCGCGAACAGTTCGAGCTCGAGAACCGCAGCCTGCTCAACAAGGTCAAGCTGGCCGACGTCCAGCCCGGAATCATCGAAGGCCTCCAGCAGGAAATCGAACGCCTGCGAGGCGGTGCCCCCGCAGCAGACCCGGCCGAGACCGAGGCTCTGCGCGCCGAGGCCGAAACCCTGCGCGCCGAAGCGGACACTCTGCGCTCGAGTGCCGAATCGCTGACAGCGGAACTGGAGGCGGCACACAGCACCGCTACAGAACTCGAGGAGCGCGCGACGAGTCTCGGCACCGAGCTCGCAGCAAAGAACGACGAGGTGAACGCCCTCAATGCCCGCGTAGCCGACCTCACGCAGGCCCAGGAGCTATCCAAACAGATATACACCGAGCTTCAGGAAGAGCTTACAGGCGAACGTGAAGCCCGTAAGAAAGCCGAGGACGACCTTGCCGAAAGCATGAAAATCATGGAGACCGTGCGCGAGCTCGAATCGCAGATCGGACAGGTGCAGACCGTCATAGCCAAGCGCGACGAACGCATAGCCCGCCTCAAGGCCAACAACAAGTCGCTCAAGGAGGAACTCAACCGCGCCAACGAACGACTGCGCCGCCGCGACGACGGCGAGGGCAACCTGTTCTCGCAGGCCGACGCCGACATCCTTTCGGCCGAGGACGACTTCGAATGTCCCGACTGGTTCGTCAGCGTGCCGGGTCCCGACACTCCCCCGCTGCGCGCTTCCGGCAGCGACTTCGGCTACACCGAACCTCCCCGCAAGCCGCAGCCGCCGGAGAACGACGCCCAGCTGTCGCTGTTCTGACAAACCACTGACCACCGAAGCGACACGATGGCAGAGTTCCGATTCAGACAATTCATGGTCGACGACCGCGGATGCGGCATGAAGATATGCTCCGACAGCGTTCTGCTGGGTGCATGGTTTCTGCCAGCCGTCCGCGACGCCCGCTCGGTGGCCGATGCCGGCGCCGGTTCGGGCGTGCTGAGCCTTATGGCCGCCCAGGAATGCCCTGATGCTGATATATATGCCGTGGAACTCGACCCCGGCGCCGCCGATGCGTCGGAGGCCAACTTCGCGGCTTCGCCGTGGGCGGAGCGCATGAAGGTGGTGCGCGGGGACTTCCTTACTGTCGACTTGCCGGTGCGGCCGGACGTGATTGTCAGCAATCCGCCCTACTTCGACAACGGCGCCGTCTCGCCCGATACGGCGCGTGCCGCCGCCCGCCATCAGGCTTCGCTGAGCTATCGCACACTCATCGAACGTGCTGCCGCCATCCTCGCCCCCGACGGACAGCTCGGCATGGTGTCGCCCCCGGATTGCGAGAACGACATCATCTTCGCCGCCGAGCTGGCGGGGCTGCGACTGAGGCGGTTGTGGCGTGTGGCCACAACCCCGCGGCGCCCGGAGCGGCGCCTGCTGTGGCACTTCGGCAGGGAGGCCTGCCCGACGGAGATACGCCGCTTCGATATGAGGCGCCCCGACGGCGCTCCATCCGACGAGTATATAGCGCTCGTCGACCCTTTCTACATCAAAATTTCATGATTCCATGACTGATACACCCGACAACAAAGACTTCTGGACACGCGCGTCCGACAAAGGTGAGTTTCCCATGACGCTCCGCACCGGGGCTGCACTGGGATTGCTGCTCTGTTTCTTCATCCTGTGCTATGTGGTCACGGCCGTGACCGTGCTTGTGGCAGGCAGGCTGTGCGAGGGTAATCCTGCGGCAGGACTGCGCATAGGCGCCATGCTGCAGGACGTGCTGCTGTTCGTCGTTCCGGCAGTAGGCACGGCGCTTATCGCCACCCGCTATCCCGCTCAGCTGCTGTGCATCATGCACAGGCCGAAGCTGTTGCCGATGATGTTCGTGCTTGCCATCTTGTTAGTGTCGGTACCCGCCCAGGAGGCTGTAATCTACTGGAACTATCACTGGGACTGGCTTCCCGAGACTCTCGACCGCCTGGCAAGAGCCATGGAGACCGAGGCGGCCGCCACGATAGGCGTGATGATGGACGACACCTCGGTGCCGGGACTGATTCTCAACATACTTATTGTGGGCGTTGCGGCAGGCTTCTCGGAGGAACTGCTGTTCCGCGGGGCTTTCCTGCGCATACTTATGCGCTCGCGGCTCAACGTGCATGTCTGCGTATGGATTGTGGCCTTCGTTTTCAGTGCCATGCACTTCCAGCTGTTCGGCTTCGTGCCCCGCATGCTCCTCGGCGCCTATTTCGGCTATCTGCTTGTGTGGACGCGCTCGCTCTGGGTGCCCGTGGCCGCTCATGTGCTGAACAACACGACCTACGTCGTAACGGCATGGCTTCAGGCTCGTCAGGGAGGCACGTCGGCCACGGAGTCGGTTCCCGAGCTGTGGTCGCTTCCGGTGACCGTGGCCAGCGTCGTTCTCACCGCCGCGCTGCTCTATGTGCTGTGGCGGTTCTGCCGCGAGTCAGCGGATAGTGAATGAGTCGGCATCGGCCGACACGGGGAATGTCCGGCGCAGTTCGTCCTGCTTGATTT
>JAIDUY010000122.1 GCA_029059965.1 Muribaculaceae bacterium | reverse complement strand
AACGCGCCCCGGCCGGGCTCGGGGGCGCGTTGTTGTGTTTTGCTGTCGCTCGGATTAGCGGGCTTCTTCGATGGTCACAGCACGGTCGAGTGCTACGAACTCGCGGCCGCCGTCGATGCGGTTGCCGTTGTTCTCGGCGATGGAGAGACGGTTCTCGGCAACACCGTTGCGAACGAGAAGGTTCTTCACGCCTTCAACACGCTTGGCGCGGAGACGAACGTTGATGGCGTCGGTGCCGGTGTAGTTGTCGGCCCAGCCGGTGAGAACGAAGTTCTTGCCTGCGAAGGCGTCGCTGTTCATCTGGGAAGCAACGGCCTTAACGACGCGCTGGTTCTCGCGGCTCAGACGGGAAACGCCGATGGGATAGTAAACGGTAGCGAGGGGGCCGTTGTTGACAACGGTGGTCTCAACGGGACGGTTGAGGCACTCGCGGAGGCTACGCTCGAGCTGGTCGATGCGTTCGTTGGCCTGGTTGAGTTTCTCGCGGAGAGCGTCGCAGTTCTCGGGTTCGGGATAAACGGGAACGATGGGGGCAGCCCATTCGCGGTTCTTGAACTTGTAGGTAACGCCGAGGAAAGCGGAAACGTTGCTGTAGTCTTCGTTCCAGTTCTTGCTGCCTACGTTCTGGATGCCGTCGATGCCGCTCCAGCGGATGTCGAGGCTCAGGGCAACCTGCTTGCTTACGTTGAAGCTGTTGATGATACCTGCACGGAGGGTGGGAACGCAGTCTTCGAGGTTCTTCCAGTCCTCGTTGAGGGAGAAGTATGCGCCGGCACCTACGTAAACGGTAGCGTTGTAGACGCGGTTGGGCTTGTAGCCGCACCACCAGTTGGTGAGGTTAATCATAAGGTCGAAGACCGGACCGATTTCGTTGGTCTTGGTCTTGTAGAAGCCGTCGGGACGGTATTCGTTGGTGAGGGTGCCGAGGTATTCGGGACCGTCAGCGAGACCCTTGAGTGTCATCCAGCTCACACCGAAGCGGCCGCCGAATACGGGGCTGAACCACTTGCCGGCGTACAGACCTGCAGCGGGAGCGAAGCGGTCGGAGAGGTCGCGGTGGATGGCACGGTGTCCGAAGTTGATGTTTGCGCCGCCTTCAGCGGTGATGAACCAGTTGTCCTGCATACGGTTCAGAAGCACGCCCTGAGTGGGGTCGGAAACGTAGGTGACGCCTTCGTTAGGCTCCTGGGCAGCAAGGCTCTGAGCTCCTACGAACAGAGCGCAGGCAGCTGCAAAGAGAGTAGCTTTCTTCATAGAGTTATTGATGTTTGGTTGAATGTTTACAATGCAGTGTATAAATAGTGGCGCTAAGTTACGACTATTTTTTCATTTTATAACTTAAAAATGCAAAAAATGTTTTCTCAGTCTTGCGTTTTTAACACTTTAGGTATGTTTCGGACTGATGTGTCAGCGGTTGAGCATGGCCTTGACGGCGGCGTAGATGTTGGGCGCGGTGAAGCCGAACTTCTCGTCGAGGACTTTGTAGGGGGCGGAGGCTCCGAAGCGTTCGAGTCCGTAGACGGTGCCGCTGAAGCCGTCGATCATGCGGATGGTGACTGGCAGGCCTGCGGTGAGGCCGAAGTGGGGCACGCCGGCGGGGAGAACGCTGCGGCGGTAGTCCTCGTCCTGGTCGTTGAAGAGGCCGACAGAGGGCATGGACACTACCGATGCGCGGATGCCGTCGGCTTCGAGGAGGACGGCCACTTCGCACAGGAGCGACACTTCGGAGCCGTCGGCCACCAGGACAACGTCGGGTCGGGCGGGTCCGAAGGCGGTGTAGCCGCCGCGGAGCGCGCCAAGGGCGGCTTCGGCGCGGGTCTTTCCCTCGGGTGCGGGCAGATCCTTGATGTCCTGTCGCGAGAGGATGAGACCGGTGGGGGTGTGGGTGTTCTCCATTGCCATGCGGTAGGCCACGGATGTCTCGGCGGCGTCGGCGGGGCGGAGCACAAGCATGGAGGGGCGGCCGCTGAAGTTGCGTATCTGTTCGAGCAGGCGCAGCTGGGCTTCCTGTTCGACGGGCTAGTGGGTGGGGCCGTCTTCACCTACGCGGAATGCGTCGTGCCTCCATATGTACTTGACTGGCAGCTCCATGAGTGCCGACATGCGGACTGCGGGCTTCTGGTAGTCGGAGAATACGA
>JAIDUY010000121.1 GCA_029059965.1 Muribaculaceae bacterium | reverse complement strand
GCCCACGGCAGCAAGAGCGTGACCCTGGAGAACATCACCCAGGCCTACGACGCCGCAAGCCAGGGCGACGGCTCGCGTGAGGAATTCGTGCCCGACGAAACCACCCGCCAGCTCATGGCCGACTACCTCTTCATCACCGACAATCTCCACACCGACCTCCACGAATGCCTCGGCCACGGCTCCGGCCAGCTCCTGCCCGGCGTCGACCCCGACGCGCTCAAGGAACACGGCTCCACCATCGAGGAAGCCCGCGCCGACCTCTTCGCCCTCTACTACCTCGGCGATCCCAAACTCGTCGAAATGTGCCTGCTCGACAGCCCCGACGCATACAAGGCACAGTACTACAGCTACATGCTCAACGGCATGATGACACAGCTGCGCCGCATCGAGCCCGGCAAGGACGTCGAGGAAGCACATATGCGCAACCGCAAGCTCATCGCTGAATGGGTGTTCGAGCACGGCCGCGACAACAACGTCGTGGAGCTTGAGAAAATCGACGGCAAGACCTACCTCAAGGTCAACGACTACGAGGCACTCCGCGGCCTCTTCGGCGAACTCCTCGCCGAAATCCAGCGCGTGCGCTCCGAAGGCGACTATGCCGCCGCCACCAACCTGGTCGAGACCTACGCCGTGAAAGTCGACCCCGAACTCCACGCCGAAATCCTCGAACGCTACGCACCGCTGAACATCGCCCCCTACCGCGGCTTCGTCAACCCCGTCTACACCCCCGTGCGCGACGCCTCGGGCCGCATCACCGACGTGACCATCTCCTATCCCGAGAACTACGTCGAGCAGATGCTGCGCTACAGCCGCGACTACAACGGCCTGGGCAACGCTGCCAACTGATTCCGTCAGCGTAAGACATCATATTTAAGGAATTTCATAAATCGGTGTTAAGAAAATTTGGCAGGGACGGAAAAAAGTTGTACCTTTGCACCCGATAAAGCCTCCGGGCCAATATTAACACCTAAATATTTTCTGAGAATGCACTTAAGTTCTGAAGAAAAAGTAGAGATCTTTGAGAAGTACGGTAAGGGCAAGACTGACACTGGCTCGCCTGAAGCACAGATTGCATTATTCTCCATCCGTATCGCTCATTTGACTCAGCACCTGAAGTCAAATCACAAAGATCATACCACAGAGCGCGCTCTGAAGATGCTGGTAGGTAAGCGTCGTCGTCTTCTCGACTACCTGATGCGCAAAGACATCAACCGCTACCGTGC
>JAIDUY010000120.1 GCA_029059965.1 Muribaculaceae bacterium | reverse complement strand
TTGAGTTCCACGTTGTTGAGCACCTGTCCCGAGCTGACGGCGGTGCCGCGGTAAGGCACCTTGGGGTCGGAGATGACCACCACGCAGGTGTAGCGCGGGTTCTCGTAGGGGAAGAAGCCGCAGAATGTCACGCGGTAATGGCCTTCGTAGTAGCCGGGGCGCCAGTTGGGGTCCATGATTATGCGTCCGTTGGCGTCGCGCGGGCGTTCCTTGGCAATCTTGCATGTGCCTGTCTTGCCGGCGATTTCGACGATGGGATTGCGCAGCGCCTTGGCCGTGCCTCCCTGTTCCCACACCACGTCGTGCATCTGTCGGCGCAGCTCGCGGGCCTGCTCGGAGGTGAGGATGCGGTCGCGGACGTAGCTGGTAGGGATGACCGAGTCGACGCCGTCGGGGGTGCGCAGTGCCTTGACCAGGCGCGGGCGCACGAAGCGGCCGTCGTTGGCGATGGCGTTGTAGAAGGCGCAGGTGTAGAGGGGCGGAATCTGTGTGGAGTAGCCGAACACCATGCGCGACAGGGCAAGTCGGCCGCCGACATTGTTCTGAAGCATAGGCACATAGGGGCGGCGTTCGCGCGCTATGCCCGTGTTGAGGCGGTCGAAGAATCCCATGTCGGCCAGACGTTCGCGGAAGAGGTTGGTATTGCTCTCGTACTCGGGCATACTCATCTTGACCATGCCGATGTTCGAGGAGTACTCCATGAACTTGCGCACGGGCAGCGTGCCGGGCGAGTGGGTGTCGCGTATGGGCTTGCGGCCGAGGTAGGGGTAGGAGTGGCCGATGGAGTAGTTGCGGTCCAGGTGGGCGTAGCCGTGGCGCAGAGCCACCGCCATGCTCATCACTTTCATTACCGAGCCGGGCTCGTAGCCCTCGACGATGCGGTTGAGGGCGGCCACGTAGCGAGGCGTGCGTGCGGTGCTGTCGCGCTCGAGGTTCGACAGCGCCTTGATGTCGCCGGTTTCAACTTCCATAATCATCGCGGTGCCCCAGTCGGCGTTGGCGGCCAGCAGCATTTCGCCGAGCTCGTGCTCGAGGATGTCCTGCATGGTGATGTCGATGGTGGTGGTGACGTCATATCCGTCGACGGAGGGAGTGTCGACGGCCATGTATGTGCCTCGTGTGCCGATGCGGCGGCGTTTGACGCCGGGCACGCCGTAGAGCAGTGTGTCGAGGGCGCGCTCGAGGCCGCTGCGGCCTATGATGCGCGGGTCGGTGTCGGTCTGGCCGACGCGGCCGACGCTCAGGCGCGCCATCTCGCCGAATGGATAGCTGCGCACCATGACGGGTTCGATGATGAGGCCGGTGTAGGCCGTGTAGCGCGTGCTGCGGAAGAAGGGCAGGCGCTTGGCGGCATAGGCCTGGTCGCGGGTCACCTTCTTGGCTATGCTCCAGCCTCGCGAGCGTTCGCTCTTGGGCACGGAGATGCCGCGGCGCAGGTGCTGCTCCCATTCGTCGCGGGTGCGGGTGGGGAAGTAGACGGCCAGGCTGTCGGCAATCATGGGGATGGAGTCGACGAACTCGACGATGCGGAACGAGGGCGAGCGCAGGTCGATGCGCACGTTGTAGTAGCAGAGGTTGGTGGCGAGTATGGAGCCGTCGGCGGCGAGGATGTCGCCGCGTTCGGGGATGATTTCGCGCCTTTCCTCCAGAGTCGACGCCGCCATCCGGTTCCATGCCTCGGCGTGGACGGTGGTGGTGCGTATCAGACAGATGGCTATGCATATGGCGAGCAGGACGGTGAGGATGGCGATGAAGCCGAAGCGTCCTGCCAGAAAGGCGTGGTTCGAGGAGACTTTATTTTTCATCGGACGGGGATTGTCAGTAGGTCAGGATGCCGGGACGGGCGTCGGGCGATGCCTCGGGCACGTCGAGGCCGAGGTGTAGCGAGTCGACGAGATGGCGCATGGCCGATTCGCGGGTCAGGGTGTGGTAGCGCGACAGTTCCTGCTGCTTGTGGGTGCGGGCAACGTCGATCTGGGTGTTGAGCGAGCGAATGCCTGCCTCGGTGGTGGCGTGGTCGAAGCGCGCGGCGATGAAGGCAAGGCAGGTGATGACGGCGAAGGCCGTGGCGAAGAAGTGCTGCTTGAAGAAGCGGCTGTCGACGGCGTCGCCCTGAGCCACGGCGCGGGCTTTGCCGGCTACTTTGCTGAGGCCTTTCTTGATGTTTTCCTTTTTCATCGCCTCATAGTTTTACGGCTACGCGCAACTTGGCGCTGCGGCTGCGGGGATTGCGTTCGATTTCGTCGGCGTCGGGGATGACGGGCTTGGATGTCAACGCTTTCAGAGGCACGTCGGCACGACCGAAGAGGTCTTTCTCGACCACTCCGTCGGTGCGCCCCGAGCGCATGAAGTTCTTGACCAGCCTGTCCTCGAGCGAGTGGTAGGAGATGACGGCAAGGCGTCCGCCCGGGCGCAGAGCCTGCAGCGACGCCCGCAGGAAGGCTTCGAGAGCTTCCATCTCGCCGTTGACCTCGATGCGCAGGGCCTGGAAGACCTGTGCGAGTTCCTTTTTGAGCGAGGCGGGGTTGAGCAGGGGGGTGACAGTGTCGACCAGCTCGCCCGTGCGCTCCACGCGCCCTCCCGAAGCCAGACGGCGCGTTATGGCGGCGGCTATACGGCGGCCCTGCCTGAGCTCGCCGTAGAGGCGGAAGATTTCGGCGAGGCGATCCTCGGAGACGCTGCGCAGCAGCTCGGCGGCGGTCATGCCTCCGTCGGGATTCATGCGCATGTCCAGCGGAGCGTCGGTGCGGAACGAGAATCCGCGCGAGGCGTCGTCGAAGTGGTGGAACGACACGCCCAGGTCGGCGAGGATGCCGTCGACGCCGCCGAGCACGCCGAAGTAGCGCATATAGTTGGCCAGGTGGCGGAAGTCGCCGTGTACGGGCGTGAACACCGCCGTGGCCGTGGCGCGGGCTATGGCCTCGCTGTCGCGGTCGAGCGAGTAGAGGTGGCCCGTTGTCAGCCGCGCGGCGATGGCGCCGCTGTGGCCTCCGCCGCCGAGGGTGGCGTCGACGTAGACGCCGTCGGGACGGATGTCGAGCGCGTCAAGGCACTGCGGCAGCAGCGCCGGTATGTGGTAGACCGGTTCTTCCATCATTTGGCATCTTTACTACCGGCAGCCTGACGCTTGGGGTTGGCCGGGAACCAGCCCTTGCGCACGCGCTCTTCCTGTTCGACAATTTCTTTGACAGTCCAGAAGGACGAGAAGGCCACCACGCCCGCCAGTATGCTCAGTGTGCCCGAGCCGGCAAGCACGCTCAGGGCGCACATCGCCAGACCGAGCACCACGAACCACCAGCGGCAACCGACGCCGAAGTAGTAGTGGCACTTGATGCAGATGGGGTGGAACAGGCCGATGATGAGGAATGTGGCCAGACCGACCACCAGCCCTTGGATATGGTATTGCTGCAGGAGAGATTCCATTGTTTGCTAAAGTTACGATTGGTTGTGGAATGCAAAATTAGCAAAATTCCGCGAATCCATAAGCACGAAACCGTTAAAGCCCCGAAAAAAAGATTCAGCCTCGGCGGACGCGATTAATCG
>JAIDUY010000012.1 GCA_029059965.1 Muribaculaceae bacterium | reverse complement strand
CTTCATTGAGTGCGGTTGCAACGCCGTCCTCGACTGCGAAGGCTACGGGCTGAATGCCGGCGAGGCCGCCGTTATTGGCGATGAACTTGCTGATAGCGCTGTCTTCGGCTGTGCCTTCGAGGAGCTCGATTTTGGTCTGGCCTACCTGGAAGAATGCGGTGCGGACCTTCTGGTCTGCTACTTCTTCGATGGCGAAGCATTTGAAACCGAGGATGTTTTCGTAGAAGGGGATTGCTTCCTCAAGAGAGGGAACTGCAATGCCGATGTGCTCGATATGGGAAATCTCCATAGCAATGATATGATTAGGTTGATGATAATTGTCCGTTTTCTCGTGCGCGGTATACGCTCTGCAAAGTTAACAAAAAAAAATGAATAGCCGATATTTAGACAAAAAAAACGCTCCGCGTTCCGGCGGAGTGCCGGAGCGCGGGCTCTATCTGTATTCAGCCGACTGTTGTCGGAGCCTATTCGTTCTCGATGGGAAGGGTGCGCTTGAACTCCTCGCGGAAGGACAGCATGGTCTCCGTACGGACGATACCGAGGGGACGCAGACGCTTCTGCACGAGCTCGAACAGATGGCTGTTGTCGTGAGCTTCAAGGCGGATAAGCAGGTCGTAAGGGCCTGTGACAAGGTGACATTCGGTCACTTCCGGTATTTCGCGCAGCGAGCTGATCACATGGTCGAAGTCGGCTTCGGGCTGGAGGTTCAGGCCTACATATGCCACGGTGGTGAAGCCAAGCGCTTCGGCCGACAGGGTGCAGCAGGTTCCGGTGATGACGCCGTTGGTCATCAGACGCTGCACGCGCTGATGGACTGCGGCGCCGCTGACGCCGAACTCGCGGGCGATTTCAAGATAGGGGGTACGGGCGTTGACTGTAAGTGCGTGAAGTATTTTCAGGTCAAGGTTATCGAATGTCTGACGGGCCATTTAAATTCAGGTGTGAGGCTGTTTTAAGAATGTTATCAATACAACCCCACAAAGTTAATATAATTCAGCGAAAATGCAAAATTTATTACACTCGCCAAGAATATAGCTGAAAAAGCTCACAAAGTGCTCCCAAACCCCCTCGTAAAGCTGCCGAACGCACAACGGAGCAGATTCAAGCTCCGCCATCGCCCGCGAACACATACCAAAACAGCCAACTTTGATACCGAAACAGCCAAAATAAGACGCCCGCCGGAATCCGGCGGGCGTCTTCGTATGAGGTTCGTATTTTATCAGCGGACGAACTTGAGGGTAGTCGTACCGAAGGCACCGGCCACGCGGACGATGTGTACGCCTGCGGGGAGGGTGTCGAGAGCGATGCTTGCGCTCGCTGCTGCGGGAGCTGCGAGGAGCTCGGCGCGGCCGTCAATCGAGTAGATTGTGATGGTCTCGATTTCGGCGGGAGCGTTCACGGTGAGCACATTGCCGTTGACGCGTACTGCGATGCGGTCGACAGCCACTTCTTCAACGCCGGAAAGGTCGATGTCATCGATCGATGCGGTGCGCTCGGCGGAGTCGTCCCACTTGCTGTGCTTCATCTCGTAGCTGTCGCTTATACACATAT
>JAIDUY010000119.1 GCA_029059965.1 Muribaculaceae bacterium | reverse complement strand
ACCACCCTCCCCATGGGTGGCGCAAAAGGTGGCTCCGACTTCTCGCCCCGCGGCAAGAGCGACCGTGAAATCATGCGCTTCTGCCAGGCCTTCATCCTCGGCCTGTGGAAGAACCTCGGTCCCGACCGCGACGTTCCCGCCGGCGACATCGGCGTAGGCGGCCGCGAAGTAGGCTACATGTACGGCATGTACAAGCGTCTGGTGAACCAGCACGACGGCACCTTCACCGGCAAGGGTCTCGAATTCGGCGGCAGCCGCATCCGTCCCGAAGCTACCGGTTTCGGCGCACTCTACTTCGTTCAGAGCATGCTCAAGCAGCGCAACGACGACATCAAAGGCAAGACCGTGGCCATCTCCGGTTTCGGTAACGTTGCCTGGGGCGCAGCCCTCAAGGCTGTCGAACTCGGTGCCAAGGTGGTTACCATCTCCGGCCCCGACGGCTACATCTACGACGCCGAAGGCCTCAACGAAGAGAAGATTGCCTACATGCTCGAGCTCCGCGCTTCCGGCAACGACATCGTGGCTCCCTATGCAGAGCGCTTCCCCGGCTCCAAGTTCTTCGCCGGCCGCAAGCCCTGGGAACAGAAGGTCGACATCGCCCTGCCCTGCGCCACCCAGAACGAGCTTAACGGCGACGACGCCAAGGCTCTCATCGCCAACAACGTCGAAATGGTTGCCGAAGTCTCCAACATGGGCTGCACCCCCGAGGCTATCGACGCATTCATCGCTTCGCGCACCGTCTATGCTCCCGGCAAGGCCGTGAACGCCGGCGGCGTGGCTACTTCCGGCCTCGAAATGAGCCAGAACGCCATCCACCTGCAGTGGGGCGCCGAGGAAGTGGACCAGCGTCTGCACACCATCATGAGCGACATCCACAGCCAGTGCCTCGAGTACGGCGTAGAGCCCGACGGCTACATCAACTACATGAAGGGCGCCAACATCGCCGGCTTCATGAAGGTTGCCAACGCCATGATGGGCGAAGGCGTCTGCTAAAAAGAAATAACAACCTCTGCCCTTGAAAACAGGAATGTGCCCCGGCGCACGTTCCTGTTTTCTTCGTTTTGTCCTAACTTTATGCGGCATATCAGTGTTTTAGAGCCGGTTCCCCAATATTTGTTAACGCTGGGGCGGTCAAGCGTCGTGCAGATGTGTTCGCGCAGTGAG
>JAIDUY010000118.1 GCA_029059965.1 Muribaculaceae bacterium | reverse complement strand
AAATCACAAGTCAGGAACCTGCATTCAATAACAGATGGCATACTAATTGGCTGGTTTGGATGCCTGAGTAGTTACTATTACTTATGACTTTTTGTGAATATTTGTTAAATCAATTGATATTTTATCCTATCCGAACCGAATTCAGTATATTTGCAACCGATTTGTGAAAAATCAGCCTCCATTTTTGGAACCCGCTACAAGTGATTCAACTAAATAACCTATCATAAATCTGAAAGAAAAACCATGAAAAAGTTTTACTTCCTGATGCTGTCGCTCCTCATCGCGGCAACAGCATTCGCTCAGGAAAAGTGCTATGTGTACTTCCAGAACACCCAAAACTGGAATGCCAAAGTATGGGCCTGGGACTCCAACAACAACAATGCAAACTGCAATTTCAATGGCACCTGGCCCGGTGACGAAATGATTGAAAAAGACGGACTTCTCTACTGGGAAGCACCTGAGGGCAAAGTTCCCACTATGATTATTATTTCCAATAACGGAAAAAATGACGACCGTTTCGAAAAAGCATTCGTCAACGGAGCCATCTACAACCCCGACGGCTCCTATACAATGCCCGAAACTCCCAATCCCAATCCCAATCCCGAATATCCCGAACTCTATCTTCGCGGCTCCATGAATAACTTCGGCGCTCTTGACGAATACAAATTCGCTCGCGAAAACGATGTGTACACTCTCCACCTCGACGAACTCGACGGCAGCTTCAAGATTGCAGACGCTAACTGGACTATAGAATTCACAAACAGTGACGAAATTGTTCTCGGAACCGAGTATGTCGTAAAAAAAGTGAATAATGTGAATATGGAACTCGCCTGCACCAAAGCACAGAACGTCGACATCACACTCACCTACATCAGCAATCAGGAAGGCAAACTCGTAATCACCGGTACCCCTGTAGAAGTTGAAAAGCCTGAAGGCATCACCGTTTACTTCGACAATTCCGAAACCAACTGGAGTACCGTGAAGATTCATCACTGGGCTGTTAATCAAACCTCATGGCCCGGTAAGGATATGACTCTCGTTGAAGGCAGCGATAACGTTTATACCTACACCCTCCCCCTCGGCACCACCGGCATGATTTTCAACAATAATGCAGGCGCACAGACCGGTGACATCAAAGATGGAGATATCGTCAACGGTCATATCTACAAACACGATGGCTCGCATCAGGAGTATGTGCCCGAAGTGACAGAACCCGAATATCCCGCTTTCCTCTATCTGAACGGAAACTTCGAAATCTATGGTGAAGATTCCAACTGGCTCTTCGACAATGCCGTTGCAATGCAGCATCAGGGCAATGGCATCTACAAAGCCGAAGACGTGGCTGTCAAGGATCTCGAAGTGTCCGGTTCTGCATTCTTCGCCGTATTCGAAAGCAATGACTGGGATCATAACGACAAAGCCCGCTGGGGAAATGCAGAGGAACCCGATGTCTACACTAACCCTGTTGGTGAAAAAACGACTACCAACGAAAGCTATTCCTGGAGTGTAAACCCCGGTATCTACGACTTTACCTTCGAACTTTCCGCAGACCATTCCACAGTCACCGCTCATGTAAGCCCCGCCGCCACAAGCCTCAACATCGAGGCTATAACCACCGGTCTGAACATCAACCACGAGACTCGCGAAATCAGCGGTAACATAGGTGCCGAGAATTTTTTCACCATCAATATCACCGCCGCCAACGAGCGCCACATCGTTCACCATCACCATATTGCCGATATCGCCGCTCAGGCCGAGGACTTCGACTTCAACAACTTCGTCGAGACAGCCAACAACAAGCTGCCCCTCAAACCCGGCAACGGCACCATCCACATGACCACCAGGAAAGGCAGCTTCTTCCACGCTCCCGTGACCTACACCTACGCCGTTGAGAACGATACCACCACCGGCATCGAGAACGTGACCGTCGAAGGCGAGGCCGTCCCCGAGTACTACACCCTCGAAGGCGTCCGCGTGGCCAATCCCGCCAAGGGCATCTACATCGTACGCCGCGGCAATCAGGTGACCAGGCAGTACATCCGCTAATCTCCCTCACGACCAAACACAAAGGGCCGTCCCCCAACCTGAACTGCACCCCAAAAGTTTTTGTCTAACTTTTGGGGTGCAGTTCACAACCCGGGAACGGCCCTTCTTTCATATCATTCTCGCCGCAACAGCCCCCTCAGAAAAGGATTGCGGTATCGTTTCATTGCGAAAAACCGGTCACTTCACTTCGATGATGCGGTTGAGCAGAGGGTACCAGAGGTAGGCGCGGGCGGGGCTTTGCTCGAGACCGGAGATGAGCGCGGCGTACTCCCGTACCTGACGGCGATGGGCGGCGCGCGGCTCGGTGGTGAATTTATAGTCTATCACCTCGATGCTGCCGTCGGCGAGACGCACCACACGGTCGGGACGGAAAGTCTCGTCGATGTCGGGACTGTAGATGGAGCGCTCGGCGTAGACCTCAGCTTCCGGACTGAACCATGACGCAACTTTCTCGCCGCCTTCGCGGAAAGCCTGCATCAGCTCGGAGCGGTATCCGGCGGCCTCGTCGGCACTGATGCTGCCGCGCACGGCACGGCGCTCTATGGCGGCATCGAGGTCGTCGGCCGTGTCCATGGATGCGAGTATGGCGTGCATGTCGTTGCCGCGTCGGGCGGCGATGCGCATCTCGGGGGTGCCGTCGCAGGCATCGGTAATCTCGACGGGGCACTCGTTGCCCGTGACGATGTCGTCGCTCAGGATATCATCGATGCTTATCAGCTCGCGGGCGTCGTTACGGTAGACGACCTTGTAGGGAGCCGCAGTCTCGGCTGTCGAGGGTCCGGCGGGCTTGACGGGCCGCGTCGGCTCGCCTATGGTCAGACTGAAGCCGCCCTCCTCGTCCTTGGCCATGCGCGAAGCCGTGTCGATAGTCAGCGCACTGTCTGTGCCGGGCGTCGTCAGGGCGTCGAGGAGCACCGAGCCGAAGTGGCCCGTGGCTCCGTGTACACACAGCTCGCGGGCGGCACGCGTGAAAGCAACATAGCTCATGTTGATGCTGTCGAGCAGTTCGGCGGCCTTGTTGACCCGGCAGAAGTCGGCAATCTCCTTCGTCGGGGCATAGCGGCTGTCGGCAAGGGGGTCGTCGGTGCCGACCTCCACGCGAACCATCGGAGGCACGATGGCGGGGTCGACTCCGGGGAATCCCGCCAGGGGTATCCATATTTCGTTGGAGCGCTCCACGGTCCAGTCGGCAAGGGGAATATGCACGCAGGCGCGTTCAAGGCCCTTGGAGGTGTGGATGGTCATGATTTCGACGGCGTCGAGGTCGGAGGATGCCTGTATGGCCCACCGACGTGCGTTGCGGGCGTAGGCGTCGATGAAGGCGCCCACCGAAGTGTCGGCACCCTGTACGTGGTCCATGGCAAGGTCCTGGAGTGCTGCGATATAGGCGTGTTGTCCGCGGCGCTCGCTGTCGGTAAGCTTGTAGTGGATGATGGCCTCGATGAGGGCCACGAGGTTGGCGGGATTCTCGGCGCGGATTTCGCGCACGCTTCGGCGCAGGGAATCGCCGTCGGCGCCCTCGGCGAGGGCGGCCTCGATGGCCGCGGCGGCGTCGAGGCCGAGGCTGCAGTGGTAGCTGAAACGGTTGTTGAAGTCGGCGATATCGTCGCGCGAGGCATAGCGCACACCGTCATCCATGTTCTCGACGTCGGCGCTGTAGGAGCGTTCCACCAGGGCGAGCATGCTCATGATGGTGCGGACGGCAGGCGAGTTGCTCAGCAGCAAGGCCTCGTTGCTGAGCAGCCTGATGTCTGGATGGTGCTCGAGGAAATAGCCGATAAGGTCGGTGCCCTCGACGCGTCGGCGCACCAGCACCAGGATGTCGCGCCAGCGGTAGCCGGCGGCGTGCTGGCGCCGAATGCTCTCGGCGAGGCTCTCGTATACGGCAGCCTTGTCGCGGCATTTCTTGCCTATCTCGACGGTGATGTATGCACCGATATCCTGCAGCCGCGGCGATGGTGTCTGCGCCACGGTCTCGTAGCCCGGCAGATTCAGGCGGCGGGCTATGGTGTCGAATACGGTGTTGTTGAAGCGGACGATGTCCGGGGCACTGCGGTGGTTGGTATTGTCGGCCGGCAGGTGGCCGCGCATGCGGTGGCTGTCGGGGAAGTCCTCCTCGGCCACGGTACGGCCAAGCAGCGACGGGTCGGAGTTGCGGAAACGGTAGATGGCCTGCTTGACGTCGCCGATAATGAGGTTGTCGTGGCCTCCGGCCAGCGAGTTGGCCACCAGCGGCCGCAGGTTGTGCCACTGCAGGCGGCTCGTATCCTGGAACTCGTCGATGAGAAGGTTCTCCAGCCGCAGTCCCAGGCGCTCGTAGATGAACGGCATCTCGGCATCGGATATGATGCGGCCAAGAAGTTCGCCGGTGTCCGAGATGAGCATGGTGTTGTTTTCCTTGAGGAAGGTCTCGAGGTAGTGCAGGGCCAGGCCGATGAACTCGAGCTCGACGGCGGCGGCGCCGACGCGGCGGAAGATGGAACCGCGGTTGCGGGCATCGAGGGCCGCGAGGAACATTTTGTTGGCGGCCTCGGCTATAGCCTCGACTCTGTCGGGCGATTTCTTGGCCAGCGACTCGCGCGGAGTCTTGAGCAGCACGTCGGAGGCCGTCAGCGGAATGCCGTCCGAGGCAAGGAGCTTCACGGCCTTCAGGTCGAAGGTTTTCGGGGAGAACTCGCCGGGCCGGCCGGCAAAGAGATTTGCACGCTCGCGCACCGACTTGTTGACGTCGGCCGAACTCAGGTCTGCCGAGGCGACTTCGCTCAGGAAAGCCTTGGCGGCAGCCTGCTGTGCGGTCTTAAGGGCCGCGACCTTGGCGTTCATAGCCTTGACGAAGGCGGGAATGGCGCCCGTGTCTGCAAGATAGCGGCGCAGTTCGGCCGAATGGGTCACGAAGTTCTCGTCCATGGACTTGTCCATGCTTCCTGCCAGAGAGCCCAACAGCTTTCCGCCGCGATCGAAGATATTGTAGTTGCCGCCCTCGCCGACAAGATTGAGCATATAGGAGCGCACCCAGCCGAACAGACGTTTCTGGCGCTTGCTGTCGCCATAGTTGAGCTCGTCGAGCATGAGGCTGAGGCTCTGCACGATGACATCCATGCGGTCGATGGCCAGTTCGTAGTCGCCCTGATGGTCGATTTCGCGCGAGAAAGTGCGAAGCACGGTCTGGAAGAATGAGTCTATGGTGCTGACATTGAAGCCGGAATAGTCGTCGAGGAGCTCGCGCAGGGCAAGCGCGGCGGCCTCGCGCAGGGCCGTACGACCGCATCCGTAGGCTGCCGTAAGCATGGCGGCGTAGGGCGTCTCGCCGTCGACCGGACTGTCGGCGATATGTGCAAGGCGGCTTATTTCGCTGATTATTCGCGACTTCATCTCGGCCGTTGCGGCGTTGGTGAATGTAATGGCCATGATGGCGCGATGACGGTCGCGCAGACGTCGGCAGCCGGGAGTAGCGTCGCTGTTGAGGAAGTAACTGCCGTCGGCCTTGCGTATCCCGAGCAGCGTCTTTATGTATTCGTAAGCGAGGGTAAATGTCTTGCCAGAACCCGCCGAGGCTTTGTAGATGGTGAGCACTTGGTGTATTTTTTGAGGAGTTCAGAGCATCGCTTGCGGTGCTCAGAATGCGTTCTTGTCGCCCTGTATGGCGTTGATGACCGTGCGGCAGATTATCTTGATGTCCAGCAGCAGGGTCCAGTTCTCGATGTACCACACGTCGCACTCGACGCGTCGCTCCATCTTCCAGAGCTCGTCGGTGATGCCTCGATAGCCGTTTACCTGCGCCCAGCCCGTGATGCCGGGCTTGACGGCATGGCGCACCATGTAGCGGTCGACCAGGCGGGTGTACTCCTCGGTGTGGCGCAGCATGTGCGGACGCGGGCCGACGACGGACATGTCGCCTTTCCAGACGTTGATGAACTGCGGCAGCTCGTCGATGGAGGTGCGGCGCAGGAAGTCGCCCAGACGCGTCTTGCGGGGGTCGTTCTGCGTGGCCTGGGCGCTGTCGCTGGTGGAGTTGACGCGCATCGTCCTGAACTTGAGGCACATGAATGAGCGTCCGCGCAGGCCGGTGCGCTCCTGACGGAAGTAGACCGGTCCGGGCGAACTCATCTTGATGGCTATGGCCACAGGGATGTATATCAGCGGATAGAACAGCAGGAAGGTGCCGGACACGGCAAGGTCGAACACGCGCTTGACAGCACGGTTCAGGCTCGATTTGAGCGGATTGTGGCGTATGCTCAGCACGGGCATGGAGCCGATGTTGTGCAGCTCGAAAGCGCGCGACAGGGTGTGCGGTATCTGAGGAACGTAGTAGAACTCGATGACGTTGTCGTCGGCTATCTTGATGACCCTGGCGAGGGCTTCGTTGTGGCCCGACAGGGTGAAGAATATCTGCCTTATGTCGCGTCCCTCGCAGAACTTGGCCAGACGGTCGACCGAGCCGAGGTATTTACCCTCGAAGGCGGGGTCAAGGTCGTCGTCGAAGAAGCCGAGTACCTGGTAGCCGAAGCCGGGGTCTTCCTTCATAGCGCGGTATAGGCGCATGGCGGTAGGGCCGGTGCCGATGATGAGCACGCGCGTGAAGTTGAAGCCGCGGCGGCGGTAGGCCTTCAGGGCGTAGTTGCCGCTGACGAAGAACAGCATCATGCCGGCGCACAGCATGGCGTAGAAGGCGACGTAGGCCCTCGGAGGCACGACGGTGATTCGCAGGAAGGCGTTGAGGCTCAGAAAAACAAGGGCGTGGAGACCGACGGCGACGAGGGTGGAGCGCATGACGTACTCCATGCGTATGGCGCGGCTCTCGTGGCCGCGCAGATATTCGAGCACGGCTGCGGGTATGAAGCTCACGTTGACGCACAGCCACAGCTCGCGCAGCGACGTGGCGTCGGCGCACATCTGAGGGTATATACATGTGGTGAGCCAGAACAGCAGATTGACGATGGCAATGCCGCCCAGGTTGAAGAGCAGCGGGATGAACTGTCCCCGGCGTGTGGTGCGTTCGGTATCGGTCATTTACAACTCGGAGAGGGAAGCGTTAAGGAGTCGGCGCCCTCGGTTGTGGCGCTTGTCGCACCGCGGCAACGCACCCTGCAGCGGGGGCGTTGCCGTGGCGACAGTTGTTTTACAGTCAGGCAAGTTTGCCGTCGAGTACTTTAACTTTCTCGAGGAGCTCGTCGATGTCGGCCTTGAGACGCTCGATGCGGCGTTCCATGTCGCGTACGAGCGAGTCGCCGCTCTTGGATCGGGAGCTAAGGAAGCCGAGGTTGTTCTCGTAGGTGCGGAGCTCGGCACGACGGCTCTCGACGGTGCGCAGCAGGCGCTCGCGCTCGCGGAAGAGTTTGTCGCCGTCGCCTTCGAGGCGGGCTACGTTGGCGGCGAAGCGCTCGCGGCGGACACCACGCTCGGCCATGTCGAAGTGACGGCGTACGGCGTCGACGGCCTCGCGGTAGGCGGTGTAGAGCTTGTCTTTCTCGCGGAAGGGCACGTGGCCGATTTCGTTCCAACGGGTCTGCAGCGCGCGCAGGCTGTCCATGGCCTCGGCGCGCTCGGTGCCGTCGGTAATCAGTGCCGAGAGCTGGCCGATGACTTCACGCTTGGCCTTGAGGTTGGCATTCTCGACCTGACGTGTGCCGCTGCCGGCTTTCTTCTTGTTCTCGAAGAAGGCGTCGCAGGCGGTGGTGAAGCGTTTCCACAGGGCGTCGCTGTATTTCTTGGGCACGGCGCCGATGGTGCGCCATTCCTTCTGCATTTCGACGAAGCGGTCGGTGGCCGTTTTCCAGTCGGTGCTTGTGGCGAGGGCTTCGGCCTCGTCGGTAAGCTGCTGCTTGTGGGCGAGGTTGCGCGAGAGCTCGTCGCGGGTATTGCGGAAGAATTCGGCCTTGGCGGCGAAGAAGGCGTCGCAACGGCCGCGGAAGCGGGCGAAGAGCTGGCGGTTCATTTTCTTGGAGGCGAAGCCGAGGGTGCGCCACTCTTTCTGGAGCTCGATTATCTGCGCGGTAGCCTGCTCCCAGGCGTTGAAGGTCTTGAGACCCTCGAAGTCGATGGCGTCGAGGCGCTCGCACAGCGCAGTCTTCGCGGCTTCGTTCTCGGCCTCGCGGGCTTTGCGGGCCTCGAAGAATGCCTGATAGCGCTTGTTGATTTCGGCGGAAGCCTCACGGAAGCTGTTCCATATCTCGTCGCGCAGCTCCTTGGCTACCGGACCGATCTGGCGCCACTTGTTGTGCAGGTCCTGCAGGCGGCGGTAAGCGGCGATTACATCCTCGTCCATGGTCAGGGTCTTGGCCTCGGCCAGCAGGGCTTCCTTCTCGGCGAGGTTTTTCTTGAAGTCGTAGTCGCGTAGCTCTTTGTTGATTTTGAGGTTGTCGGAGTACTGCTCGCGTGCTTCCTGGAAGCGCTTCCAGACTGCGGTCTCTTCGGTAGGGTCGACGTCGCCGATGGCGTTGAACTCGTCCTGCAGCTCGCGGTAGCGGGGGAAGGTGCGGTTCACGTTGTCGGTGTCGTCG
>JAIDUY010000117.1 GCA_029059965.1 Muribaculaceae bacterium | reverse complement strand
TCCCCGCCCTCGTTGCCGGCCCCATCGTGCGCGCCGACTATTTCATCCCGCAGATACGGCAGAACGTGACGGCTACGCGCGCCGAGGTCTACACGGGCTTCTGGCTCATCTTACTCGGGGTGGTCAAGAAAGCCATAATCGCCGACTACATAGCCCAGTACAACGACCTCATCTTCCAGACTCCGGGCGGCTACAACGGCTTCGAGAACCTGATGGGTATCATCGGCTATACCATGCAGATATACTGCGACTTCTCGGGCTATTCGGACATGGCCATAGGCATTGCCCTGATAATGGGATTCAAGCTCGCCAAGAACTTCAACTTCCCCTACAAGAGCCGCAACGTCACCGACTTCTGGCGCCGCTGGCACATATCGCTGTCGAGCTGGCTGCGCGACTACATATACATTCCCCTCGGAGGCAACCGCAAAGGCACCGTCCGCACCTACGCCAACAACTTCGCCACCATGCTCATAGGCGGCCTGTGGCACGGCGCGGCCTGGAAATTCGTCTTCTGGGGAGCCATGCACGGCGCCGGACTGGCGGTCCACAAGGCGTCGAAGCCCTGGCTCGGCCGCCTCGGCGACGGCTGGCCCGTCAAGGCACTGTCGTGGCTGCTCACAATGTGCTTCGTAGCCTCGCTATGGGTGTTCTTCCGCGCCGACTCGTGGGGCGACTCGTGGACGGTACTGCGCTCGGTGGCAGGCGATTACTCTATGGCCAAAATCGCCGCATTCGCCTCGGCGCGCATGATCTGGCTCATCCTCATGATAGTCATCGTGACGGCTCACTGCCTCCCGACGTCCTTATGGGACAAGGCGCTGTCGGCCTTCGTCCGCTCGCCATGGATAGTAAAACTACTGATATTCATTGTTGTAGTCCAGCTCGTTCTCGAACTTCGCGGCGAATCGGTGGCACCGTTCATCTACTTTCAGTTCTGAACCGATGTCATCCGGCACGTTAAAAACATATAAATAAAACTTATTTTAAGCCACTTCCCTGGCCGCGGAGGCCATTCTTTGCGCGAAAAATTATAATTTTGTTGCTTGAAACATTGCAAACACTAATGAAGAAACTAACTGCTATCGGCATCGCGGCCATCGCAAGCGCCACTCTCCTGAGCGCCTGCAATGATTCGGACTACGAATACGGCGAGGAAAGTCCCACCGGCGTAGCCGTTTACAGCTTCAAGATACAGGCCAACAATAATATTCTCGCCAATCTGGACTCCGTGTTCTTCTCGATCAACCTTGTCGACGCCAAAATCTTCAACGCCGACTCGCTGCCCTACGGAACACGGGTGAACAAGCTCGTGCCGTCCATCAAGATGTACGAGAACATCTCGCAGGCCCAGCTCATCGTCCGTCGCGCCAACGGCACCGACACCATTCACGACTATCTCACCAATCCCGGCGACAGCATCGACTTCAGCAACGGCCCCGTTTCGCTGCATGTGGTCTCGGCCGACGGCATGGTTGAACGCGACTACTCCATCAGCGTCAACGTGCACAAGCTCAAGAGCGACTCGCTGGTCTGGAACCTGGCCGCACGCCGCGCCCTGCCCGGCACCATCAGCGCTCCCGCCGAACAGCACACCACAGCCGACACCGAAGCAGTCTACACCCTCACGCGCGCCAGCAACAAATACAGCATAGCCTATACGGCCAACCCCTACGACGGCGCATGGACCGACGTGGCCCCCGCCCTCCCCGCCGGAGCCATCGTAAGCTCCTTCACAGCAGGAAGCGACAAGCTCTACATCCTCGCCGACGACAACACTTCGGCCAACAGCCACGCCCTCTACAGCTCGGTTGACAAGGGTGCAAGCTGGAACGCCGAAAACATCAGACTCACAAACATCTACGGAGCCTGCAACGGCAAGCTCGCAGCCAACGTCCGCACCGAAGGCGGCGAGTGGAAACTCGTCGACATCGAAGCCGGCACAACCGCGGCACTGCCCGACGGCATGCCCGTGAGCGGCACGTCCAACCCGGCGGTCTACACCGTGCCCAACGGCAACGGACAGCAGCTGGTACTCGTCGGCGGAACCGATGCCACCGGAGCCGCAGTCGGCGCCGCATGGGGCTTCGACGGCAGCGCCTGGGCCCGCATATCTGCATTCAACATGGCTTGGGCAGGCCGCGAGATGGTGGTCGTTCCCTACGTCACCTTCCGCGTGTCCAACACCTTCCAGGTCACCACATATCCCACCCTCATCGCTTTCGGCGGCCTCGACCGCAACGGCAAGCTCTGCCGCGAAGTCTACACCTCGGCCGACTACGGCATCACCTGGCAGCTTGCTCCCGAGCTGATGCAGCTTCCCGCAGAAATTCCCTCCGTCTACGGTGCCCAGGCTTTTGTCTACAGCGGCACACTGCGCCCGTCGCGTTCGACCTCGGAATGGACCGAAATCGAGCTTAGCCGCAGCATCCCCGCCAACGCCTTCATCGGCGAGATTCCCGCGAGCCGCGTCACACGCCCCGTCACCGAATGGGATTGCCCCTTCATCTTCATGTTCGGCGGACGCAACGAAGCCGGCGCAACCTATCCCTACATCTGGCGCGCCACCTTCAACCGACTGACATTCCAGCCATTGTACTAATACATGACAAGCCGTTTCCTGACATACATCCTCGTCTTCGCCGCAGCGCTGCTGACGGCACCGCAGGTGTGCGCCCAGGCCACGGCACAGTCCACCCCTTATAAGTTCGACCTTGGCGTCCAGCTCGGCATGAGCGGCTACATCGGCGACGCCAACGGCAGCAACATCTTCGGCCATCCCGGCTTCGACGGCGAGCTCTCCTTCCGCTACCTGCCCGACACACGCTGGGCCATCAGAGGCGTATTCTCCACTTTCGGACTCTCGGGCACCACTGCCGACATCGACAACGTGCTGCCCGGCGGAGCCGTCTACGAGTTTACCTCGCAGGTCTACGACCTTGGCGCACGCGCCGAATTCAACTTCCTGCCCTACGGCATCGGCGAGTCATACAAGCGACTGCGCCGCTGGACGCCTTACCTCACAGTCGGCATCGGCGTGGCCATGTCCTCGTCCGACGGCCATACCAGCGTGGTGCCCACCCTGCCCATGGGAGCGGGCATCAAGTTCAAGCTGCGCGAGCGCCTCAACCTGGGCGTGGAGTTCACAATGACAAAAGCCTTCGGCGATAAAATCGACGGCGAACACCTCGCCGACCTCAACCAAATCAAAACCGCGTTCTACAAGAGCACCGACTGGTACTCACGCCTGACCATAGGCATATCCTATGAGTTCGGCAAACGCTGCGAAACCTGCCACTATGTCGACTGATATACCCAATACCGCAGACTGCGCCATCGACCTCTCCCGCATGCCGGCCCATGTCGCCATCATCATGGACGGCAACGGACGCTGGGCCAAAGCCCGCGGCATGGAGCGCTCGGCCGGACACGTCGAGGGTGTGAAGACCGTACGCCGCATCACCGAAGAAGCCTCGCGACTCGGCATAGGCTATCTGACCCTCTACACATTCTCCACCGAGAACTGGAACCGCCCCAAGGA
>JAIDUY010000116.1 GCA_029059965.1 Muribaculaceae bacterium | reverse complement strand
TGTTAAGTCCCGTTCGGGGTTCAATGTCGAAATTTAATGTTCTGCATTGTGACGGTCGTTCGCCTGCCATAGAGCGTCGAAATTGGCGGAAAGTCGCCATTTGCCAATCTCGCCGACATAGTATGCGCTTGCAATATGCTGACGTCTATGTTGTCTGGAATCGTAATTGTTTTCAAGCGTTTCCGTAAATATGTTGTCGATGTAGCGGTCGGTGAGCGACGTTCCGCTTGTCATTGCCGGCTTGAACGTGAAGTCATAGCATAAACCGAAATTATGAGACGAAAGCAGGCAGTTCATCCCGAATTTCCCTTGATATACCGGGTATTTTGCAAAATCGCGTCCGACGCTGTTATGTTGTACGGTTCCTGATTTGAGATATTGTGTCGTACTATTGGAGAACCCGGGACGCTCCCTGTAATGTTCATAGTTCAGCATGCCGAAAATATCAAAACCGTTTTTGCGCCAGTTGAGATTAATTTGTTCAAACAGATACGCATAATGTTTATAACCGACAGTAGTGCGGTCGCTGATCGAGAAACCCTCGCCCGCAGGGGCAAGCGTCGTGATTCGTATCACGGAGTTGACCGTAGAAGCATATCTTGCTCCCGGATTTGTCACGACATCCACACTTTTTATCTGCGAAGAGGCAAATTGGTCGAGTTCCGACATATCACGCACCTGTCTGCCGTTTATATATATCAGCGGACTGCCTTTCCCGAGAACCTCTATGGCCGAACCGGTCTTGCTGACAAAAGGCATTCTGCCAAGCACATCAAGAGCCGTGCCCGTATTGGCCAGATAGGTGCCGGATATGGCTACTCTCACACCGTCGCCTGTCTGCGTGGCCAAAGGCCTGACTCCTTTTACCTCGAGTTCTCCAAGCCGATATGTTGCAGGGACAAGTATAATGTCGCCGAGATAGGTGTCCGGATTGTTTATGGCTCTGTCCTCGAATCCCATAGACATTATCCTCAAGACTACGTTCGTGCTGTCGCCGACAAGGGCGAATCTGCCGGCTGCATCGGTTACGGTTCCGTCAATCAGGGTCGAATCGTTGAGTGAGAACAGTGTGACATTGGCAAATTCCAGCGGGCTGCCTGAATCTTCTTTAACGATACCCTGATAGATTGTATTTTGTGCGGACAGGGTGTTGAAGCACAGGCAGAGCAATAGCCCTGCCACTAATTTCTTTAATGGCATTGATACTGTTTTTTAAATGGTTTTCCGATTAAATACCGCCTGACACGACCCAGCCGCCCGAGTCGTTTTTCTGCAGGGCTATGTTATGGCGTTGAGTTGTTCCGTCACGAAGTTGCAAGGTGTATGGAACAAATACTGAGTTTCCCGAGCCGGACGTAAAGGCTCGCCCTATCGAGTCAAGTCTTGCGCCCTGATAATGTTCTTTATATAGGGCTTGCTCTATCTCGCGTGCCATCATTTCATCTATGATGTCTTCATTCCAGTCAGCAAATGCATTCAGAAATGTCGAGGCAGCTTCTTCGGCACTCAGTCCTTTCAAACCGTCAGGCTGCTTGTCAAATTCCACAAATCTGATACTGTCCGGAAGTAAATAGATTTCATCCGGATGCAACCCGTATATAATATCCGATACTTTGAGGACGATGATTTCGCGTATGCCGGAAACAATACTTACGGTTACGCTTTTCAATTGTTTTGACTCGGCATCGACTATATATTCGCGAATGCTCTCTGACTCCATTATCGATGTGTTCAGAAGATAAGGATTGTCAAAATTTCCCTGAGGATATGCATGGACTGTAAGGATAATTACCGAGTCCGTTCTGCTGACCTTATATTCCGCTTTGCTGTTGTTCAGGCAGTTGTCAAGTTCGGCTTCAAGTAATTCTTCCGGATTCAGCAATGCTGACATATAACCCAATACATTTTCATTATCGGATTCATTGATATGCCAGCCCAGGTTCAGCGACGGTATCCATGTGTATATCTCACATCCGTTTCCCATCGCAATGCGTTCGCCCTTGTCGATGCGCCATCTCGACAGAGAATCGGAGTTGACGACTTCGACACGATGTTCGACAAAATCCTCGTTCATGTCGATATATCTGAAATTCTCGACAGGTCGAGTCCTGATTTTCACGGTCATTCGGAAGCAGTCGGCATTTACGAGGGCGTCTATGGCCAGCGCAAGAAACTCTCCGGCAGACATAGCCGATGGCATGAAAACCATAAGGATTATGGCGGCGGCAGCGCTGAGGCTTATTCCTCCTATCATCCACTTTTTTGCCGTCCGCTGCCTGCATTCACGCTCAAGAGCCGCCCGCACTCTACCGCGAAGCTCTTCCGAAGCCTTGATGTCGCGCTTTGGCTTCAACGATTCCGTTATTTCCCTATAATCATCCATGCTATGACTTCTTATTGTTAATGAATGACTTCCGTAACTTGTCCATTCCTGATTTATATCTCGACTTGGCTGTAGACTGTGGGATGGCAAGGATTGCGCTGATTTCAACAAAGGAAAGATTGTCGACAACATTCATCCTGATGACCTCGGCCTCTCGTGTCGGCAGGCCGTCAAGACAAACATTGATTCTGTCTGCATCTTCGAGGTCAAATATTTCGGAGCTTGTGTCCGCTATCTCCAGTCCTTCAAGCGAAACAAGGTTCCTTATGCCTGTCCTGCTCCTGTCGAGACACAGATTATGGACAATTCGGAACAGATACATCCTTACACTTTCCGGTCTGATATTTTCGGGCTTTCTTTCCAGGAATTTCAGAATGGCATCGTAGACAATATCTTCAGCTACACTGCGATTGCTCGTCCGATAGTATGCAAAACGGACGAGATAATCGAGATTGTCCTCGATTATCCCGTTGATTATTTCGCGTTTCGACTTCCTGAACATGTTGTCATCTTACTGGTGCTTCTATTGTATAAGACGGAAAGATTCGGAAATCGACGAGATTCAATAGTTAAAAAATGGTTCCTTGCACAGCATCCAACGTCATTCTGATGCTATGGGGCGCTGCCGGAGGGTTTCAAGGCTGTGTCGGGCGGGGCTGTTCCGTGGCGGTGGAGTCGGGCAGGGCGGTGACGGGACGGGCTTTCTTCTTGGGGCGTAGGAAGCTGAACAGGTTGTCGAAGTCGCGGCGGTACATGATGCCTACGCCCTGCGTCGTGGCTGCCGAGCGCAGATAGTAGTTAGCGTCGTTATAGCGGTTATAGGCCTTGAGACGCCATGTGCCGCGACGGTTCAGGAGATACTCGATGTCGAAGTCACCCACGAACTGATTTGAGTTCAGGCTCTTGTCGCGGTAGCCGAAGTTGCCGTTGAACAGCAGGCGGTTGTTGAGCAGCTGGCTCGATAGGGCGACATCGACTTCGAGGTCGGAGAAGTCGCCTCGGTCGCTGCGCAGATTTGGCGCGATGCTCCAGTTGTCCGATATCTTGCCCAACAGTGAGCTGAGCTGGCTCGAAATGGTGGACGAGGCCACTGAAAACAGCTCGCTGCCTTTGGTGGTCGAATTCATGTAGTCGGGCGTGTAGAAGCGGTTGAGCGCAAGCAGATAGATTATCTGTCGATTCATCATGTCGTTGGTGCTGACGATACTGCGGACCTTGCGGTAGGTATCCGACGTCAGGGTCGGGAACTCGAGGTCGAAGGTAATGTCGGGCTGGCGTATATCGCCGCGCACATTCATAAGGGCGTGGACGGGCACCTTGGTGCGGGCCACGTCGCGGTCCTGCAGGAACGATTTGTCGAGGTCGCTGAGGTTGGCGGTGGTGGCGTAGTAGGCCTTGAGGTCGGCACGGACCGCGTAGGGGTCGCCGTCGAAGTTGATGGTGCTGCCTTCCTTGATAGTGAAGTCTTTGATGATGATGTCCTGGAGCGTGAAGTGGTAGCTGCCGCTGGCGACGTTGTAGGCGCCATAGATGCGCAGGTCTTCGTCGGTGCTGTTGTAGCTCATGGTGACGTGTCCGGTGCCGGTGGCCTTGATGGCGTCGTCGGTCGCCGGATCCATCACGAGCGTCAGGGCGGCATCGGGAGTGATGTCTACCGAAATCTTCATCCTGTAGGCCGACGGCTCGTCGGCGTTCGCCTGATTGAGGCGGTTCTGAAGCTGGCGCACGATAAGGGGAACTTCATCGGGCACAGCCACTGCTGTGCGCAGCGAGTCGGGCGTGACGTCGCGGAATGTTATGAACGAATAGTCCACTGCGTCAAGGCGGTCCGACAGCACGAAGGTGAACGACGAGCGTGGCGCCGTAGTCATGTCGGCTTCGATGTTGACCACGCCGGGTTCGCCGTAGACCGATGCCGTGCCGTTACCGTAGATGGTGCCGTACCAATCGGGATTCTGCGCCGGCGTGCCGTTGAACGACAGGAAGTTGTTGGCCTGCGTCACGTCGAAGCGGAATGTCGGGGCTTTGAAGAATGTGTGTCCTACCCATCCGGATATCTTGGCGGTGTGGCCTTCGGCATCGTACATCGTAGCTTCGGGTATGATGATGCGACCGGGACGCATATGGACACTGTCCGAAGTGGAGTAGACTGTGTTGGTGAAGTCCACCGCCATGCGGATGTTGTCGCCGTAGACGTCGCCGGTAAGGTCTATTTCCTTGAAGGTGCCGAACAGACGGCAGTGGCCTGAAGCGCGTCCGGAGATGTCGCGCGCGAAGGCAATCATGAACGGCTTGAGGAAGCCCACGGGCACGCTGTCGGCGGTGAAGTCGAGGTCGAGGGCTTCGTCGAACGGGAATATGTCGCCGGCGATTCTCGACT
>JAIDUY010000115.1 GCA_029059965.1 Muribaculaceae bacterium | reverse complement strand
GATGCGGGCGCCGGTGAGCGAGCCGTCGCCGCCAATCACCACGAGTGCGTCGATTTCGTGGCGGCGGATGACGTCGTAGGCCAGCTGACGGCCTTCGGGGGTCTGGAACTCCTTGCAGCGTGCCGTCTTGAGGATTGTGCCGCCCTGCTGGATGATGTTCGACACATTCTGAGTGCGGAAGTCGACGATTTCGTCGGTAATCAGACCGCGGTAGCCGCGGTAGATGCCTTTGACCTTAAGACCGCTGAAGATAGCGGAACGGGTGACGGCACGGATGGCCGCATTCATGCCGGGGGCGTCGCCTCCGGATGTGAGAATACCCACGCACTTGATTTCTGCCATATATAATATAGGTGTGTTTTGATTTCTATGAATTGCAAAGTTAGGTATTATGGATGGTAGGTTGTGCTTCGTAAGCATTTTTTAACGGAAGCTTTTGGCGTCGCGTCCCGGCCCCGCTCCGGCCTGTCGCAGCCTTGGAGCCGGTTCCGTCCGTGCCGGCCCGTCGCAGCGGGGCCTGTGAGCTCCGATATCGCTGATACGGAACAAAAAACATTTTGCCGGATGAAAAAAAAGTCGTACCTTTGCGGCACCGATTATGTCCAAACCAATTTGGGCAAGCGTCCGGACGGTTCTTTTGGCCGAGGACCTCCGCGATTGTGAGCCCCGATAAGTAACTATTAATCAAGAAATAGACAGTGGATACCATTAGCTATCGCACCGAATTCCCCAACGCCCAGCAGGTAGAACACAACTGGGTAGTTATCGATGCCACCGACCAGGTGCTCGGACGCCTGTGCGCAAAAGTCGCAAAACTTCTGCGCGGCAAGTACAAACCCAGCTACTCGCCCAACATGGAATGCGGCGACAACGTAATCATTATCAACGCCGACAAGGTCGTTCTCACCGGTAAGAAAATGACCGACCGCATCTACCTCAACTACACCGGCTATCCCGGCGGCCAGCGTGAGGCTACCCCCGAGGTACTGATGAAGAAGAGCTTCAACAAGCACCTGAAACCCGGCATCAACCCTCTGTTCATGCGCGTCATGAAAGGCATGCTCCCCAAGAACCGTCTTGGCCGTCGCCTCATCGAGAACATGCACGTGTACAATGGTCCCAACCATCCCCACGAGGCTCAGAATCCGACCGTAATCGACATTAACAAACTGAAATAATCCGACAGAATGGAAACAGTAAATGCTGTAGGCCGCCGCAAGGCCGCCGTTGCCCGCGTTATCGTTAAAGAAGGTTCCGGCGTTATCACCATCAACAAGCGCCCCCTCGAAGTATATTTCCCTTCGTCGATCCTTCAGTACATCGTTAAGCAGCCCCTCACCACTATCGACGCTGCCGAAAAATACGACATCCAAGTCAACCTCGACGGTGGTGGCTACAAAGGACAGGCCGAAGCCCTCCGTCTCGGTATTGCCCGCGCTCTCGTGAAAATCAACCCCGAAGACAAGGCCATCCTCCGCAAGAACGGCTTCATGACCCGCGACCCCCGTGCCGTCGAGCGTAAGAAGCCCGGTCAGCCCAAAGCCCGCAAGCGCTTCCAGTTCTCCAAGCGCTAATCATACCCCTCTCCTCGATTCGTGTTTAGTATCTAAACCGGGTGGATGGACCTGCGTTCCCTACCCTCCGGTTGCTTAAATCAACAAAGAACGTAAACATAACTTCTATCTAAAATGGCTAATCCCACTTTTGACCAGCTCCTCGAAGCAGGTTGCCACTTCGGCCACCTGAAGCGCAAATGGAACCCCGCGATGGCTCCCTACATCTTCATGGAGCGCAACGGTATCCACATAATCGACCTCTACAAGACCGAGGCCAAACTCGAAGAAGCCGCCAACGTACTCCGCGGCATGGCTAAGCAGGGCAAGAAGATTCTCTTCGTCGCCACCAAGAAGCAGGCCAAGCAGGTCATCGCCGACCTCGCAGCTTCCGTAGGCATGCCTTACGTTATCGAACGCTGGCCCGGCGGTATGCTCACCAACTTCCCCACCATCCGCAAGGCCGTCCGCAAGATGACCACCATCGACAAGATGACCAAGGATGGCACATTCGACAACCTCTCCAAGCGCGAACGTCTGCAGATTAC
>JAIDUY010000114.1 GCA_029059965.1 Muribaculaceae bacterium | reverse complement strand
CTCCAGCACAATGTAAACACCGCACATAAAACGAAAGCAGGGGCGCCCGGATGGGCGTCCCTGCTCGTTCTGTGGGGTTACTGTGGGCTTATTCGCAGCACTTGGCCATGATGAACTCACGGTTGAGGCGGGCGATGTTGCTCAGAGGTATGTTCTTGGGGCATTCGGCTGCGCAGGCACCGGTGTTGGTGCAGTTGCCGAAGCCGAGTTCGTCCATCTTGCGTACCATGGCGCGGGCGCGGCGCTTGCGCTCTACCTGACCCTGGGGCAGGAGTGCGAACTGGCTTACCTTGGCCGATACGAAGAGCATGGCGGAGCCGTTCTTGCAGGCTGCCACGCAGGCGCCGCAGCCGATGCAGGTTGCGGAGTCCATTGCGGTGTCGGCCACTTCCTTGGAGATGGGGAGGCTGTTGGCATCCTGTGCGCCGCCGCAGTTGAACGACACGTAACCGCCGGCCTGCTGGATTTTGTCGAAGGCGTTGCGGTCGACCATAAGGTCGCGGATTACGGGGAAGGCAGCCGAACGCCAGGGCTCGATGGTGATGGTGTCGCCGTTGTTGAACTTGCGCATGTGGAGCTGGCAGGTGGTGATGCCCTGCACGGGGCCGTGGGGATGGCCGTTGATGTAGAGCGAGCACATGCCGCAGATGCCCTCACGGCAGTCGTTGTCGAATACGACGGGTTCCTCGCCTTTCTCTACGAGCTGCTGGTTGAGCATGTCCAGCATTTCGAGGAAGGAGCTTCCGGTGGAAACGTTGTCGAGCGAGTAGTTGACGAACTGGCCTTTCTCTTTAGGACCACGTTGACGCCAAATTTTCAGTTTTACGCTGATTGTATGTTCCATTGTATGAGGTGTTGCTTATTTGGTAGGGGGGCGGCGCGCAGCGGGCTGCGCCCCGGCCGCCACGTGGTTTTTTATCAGGATTTGTAGTTGCGGGTCTGTACTTGGATGGCTTCGTACTTGAGAGGCTCCTTGAGCAGGATGGGCTTCTCGTTGTCGCCGGTATACTTCCAGCAGCTTACATACATGTACTCGTCGTCGCGGCGGGCTGCCTCGCCGTCGGCGGTCTGGTACTCTTCGCGGAAGTGGGCGCCGCAGCTTTCGTTGCGGTTGAGCGCGTCGATGGCCATCATCTTGGCGATTACCAGGAAGTCTTCCAGACGCAGTGCCTTCTCAAGCTCGGTGTTGAGGTCGTCGGCACGGCCTACCACGCGCAGGTCGTTGTAGAATTCCTTGCGTACTTCTTCGATTTCCTCGGTGGCGCGTACAAGGCTCTGCAGTGTGCGGCCCATGCCCACGAGGTTCCACATCACATGGCCCAGGCGCTTGTGGATTTCGTCGGGGCTCTTGGTGCCGCCGATCTTCATCAGGCGGTCGATGCGGGCGCGTACGGCCTTCTCGGCTTCGTCGAATTCCTTATGGCTGGTGTCGAAGGTGCTGCGGGCAACCTTGATTTGGTCGCTGAGGTAGTTCTGCATGGTGTAGGGCAGAACGAAGTAGCCGTCGGCCAGACCCTGCATCAGCGCGGAAGCGCCGAGGCGGTTTGCGCCGTGGTCCGAGAAGTTGCATTCGCCGATGGCGAACAGACCCTTGATGGAGGTCTGGAGTTCGTAGTCCACCCAGATGCCGCCCATGGTGTAGTGGCTGGCGGGGAAGATCATCATCGGGGTCTCGTAGGGGTTGTCGTCCGAAATCATCTGGTACATGTCGAACAGGTTGCCGTAGCGGTCGCGGACAACGTCCTCGCCGAGGCGTTCGATGGCGTACTTGAAGTCGAGGTAGACGGCGTTGCCCGTACC
>JAIDUY010000113.1 GCA_029059965.1 Muribaculaceae bacterium | reverse complement strand
AGGCGGGTGGTCTCGACGGGGTAGATTTCGATGAGGCCGTACATGTCGATGGGTTCGCTTGTGCCGAAGGCTTTCTTTATCCATTTGCCTTTGGCCAGCATGCGCAGACCGAGGGTCTTGTAGCGGAGGTCGGAGAGGGTGTGCACGCCTGTGGGATTCGGGGCGTAGGCTGCGCTCATGACGAGTTCGTTGATGTCGATGGTTAAGCCGAGCATCTTGAAGATGAAGGGCGACATGCGGTGGTTCTTCTTGTCGGCCAGAGCATCGCTCGTCACGGTGAACAGCCCCGGTGTGCGTCTGTAGATGGTCTTGTAGCCCGACCGTCCGCGGACAGTGTCGGTCGGTGCTCCGTCGATGACGGACTGCGGCGCCCTTGTCTTGCCTCCGCTCATCTCGGCAAGCAGAAGCCACGAGAGGCCTTCGTCGTCGTCGGGGGTATAGGATGTGTCGCGTCCGGAGGCGTCGGTGTGGCGTATGTGTATGCGCTGCGACAGTTTTCGGGGCGAGTCCTTGTCGCTGAAGCCGCGGGCTTTGCCTTCGGCTATGAAATAATCCACCATATACTCGGCCCGGAGCCTGACGGTGTCGGTGGAGGTGGAGCCGCTTCCGTATTCGCGGACGTAGCATACCAGGCGCGTCACGGGGCGTCCGCCGGGGATGACCGTGAGTTCGCGCAGCGGATAGGCGACGGGGGCGAGGCGCACGGTGTCGGCCGCCGGCGTGGCGAGGCTGGCGTAGCCGAGGCAGCGCAGGGTCAGGGGAAAGGCGCTCCCGGGGATGCCGGTGAGCTTTCCTGCGGCGTCGCTGAGCCCTATGATGGTGCCATTGCTGTCGAAGGCGGTGGCTCCGGTGACAGGCGAGGAGTCGATCGAGTCGAGCACGACGATGTCGCGCGCCGAAGCGGAAAGACTTAAGGTGACGAGGATATTAAGAACGAATCTACGCATACTTACAGGATAAAAAAAAGCGACTCACGGATGTAGTGTGAATCGCGAGGGTGATGTCAGGCTGTCAGGGGCGGTTCATTGTCCGCTTGTAGCGGTTGTAGGCCGCGGCCATGCGTGTGTGGTAGCCTCGGGCGGCGTAGCCGGGCCCGTTGTATAGCTTTGCGAAAGCGCTCCAGTTCTTGCTGCGCAGGTGTTTGAGCAGCCCGGTGTTGCGTATGAAGTTCGCGAACAGGACGAGCTGGTCGTACTCGGAGCGGCTCACGCGTCGCACGAAGTCTTCGTGACTCGTGGCTCCGGCGAGCTGCCAGTTGAATCCTCCTATCTGGAACATGCCCCAGAATGTGGCCTCGATGGCGGCTATGCTGTCGATGGCCATGGCGCCGTCGAGGCGTGCCTGATGCGCGGCCTGCTGGGAGCCGTAGCGGCGTATGTTGAGCGGGGCGAATACTTCGGGATGGGCCTGCGCCTGTCCGGCGAGCGACACGCGGCGGCGTGCGGCGGCGCGGCGGAAGAGTCCGAGGTCGAAGTTTACCAGCGGATGACCTTCGGAGTGGAAACCGGCGCGTGTGCGTCCTGTCTCGATTTCGACCACAGCCTTGATGGCTGCGGCCTCTACGCCGAGGCTGTCGGCAATCTCGAAGAAGTCGGCATCGGTGAGCGGCCCCGAGTGGGGCAGTTCGATGGGCGGGATGAAGAGAGAGAAGATGGTGTCGCCGTCGAGGACATAGAAGCAGTCGTCGACAAGTCCAGTCGAGTCGGCGGGTGCTTGCACAGCTGCGTCCGTCCTGCCCGGAAGGGGCAGGACCTGTCGCTTATACAAAACACCCAGCCCACGCGACTAACGCGAGTGGCGGAGGACGGGTTGT
>JAIDUY010000112.1:3503-4641 GCA_029059965.1 Muribaculaceae bacterium | reverse complement strand
CGCTGCGGTAGCGGTCGAAGGCCCATGCGCCGACAAGACCGCCGAACATGACGGCATGTATGATTTTGTCCAGATGGGGGATGGGCGGAAACTCGTCGGCTCCGGCGGGGTCCTCGCTCAGAGTGGCGTACAGTATGACGGCGACCACCATAATGGTTGGCCAGTATTCACGCAGAAATTTCATCAGAAAGCCATGTATTCGCGCGGGTCGAGAGCCGTGCCGTTGTGCCATAGTTCGAATACGAGCGGCACGCGGGTGCTTGTGTGTGCCAGTCGCTGTCCCGGCGACACGCGCTGTCCGCGTTCGACGAACACGTCGCCCACGCCGCCGTAGACACTCACGAAGTCGTTGGGATGCTGCACCACTATGGTCGATGTGCCGTCAGGGTCGTGGTAGACGCCGGTCACCGTGCCGCGGTAGGTGGCCGCGACGGGCACGGCGCGGCGCGGATTGACCGATACACCTCCTCCGGCCACGGGGATGGCGTGGACGGCCGTGCTGAGCGGCGAGCCGAACACCATGCCTTCGGCGGCTATGGGCGCCAGCACCGACAGGTTGAAGCGGTTCTCCTCGTCGTAGGCGCGGACGAAGGCGCGCTCGGCCTCGCCGGCGGCGGGAAGAGTGTCGCCCGGCGCTGCCGTGACGGGCATGTCGACGGCAGTGTAGTCGGTGCTGTCGGTCTCCTGTCCGCTGATGATTGCCACGAGATTCTCCACATAGGCGCGTTCGGCCGAGGCGACACGCTCGAGGGAGTCGACCCTCAGCGCCGTGGCCACATAGCGGCTGCGCAGGTCGCTGTCGAGAGCGCCCGGCATGAGGCGGCGCAGGGGAGTGTAGGCAAGAATGACATACACCATCGCCGCCAGGGCGGCGATGCAGCCCGCCGACACAAGAATCACGCGGGCACGGCCCATGCGGATGGTCCACACGCGGTTGAATGTGTTCTCCGAGATGAAGTCGAGCCTGTAGCGGCGGGGATTGGATCTGTTCTTGCTCATCGTTGATGCAAATCTACCGCAAAGATAGCAAAATTATCCGTACCGCAAACATTAGATTGGAAAGAGATGTTTCTAATACGAAGTCTCCTCCGCAGTTCCGAGTTTTGCCTGATTGCCGGCGCCGGAGCGGCTGACACAA
>JAIDUY010000112.1:0-3493 GCA_029059965.1 Muribaculaceae bacterium | reverse complement strand
AAAAAACTTCTTATGGACTGGATTATCGACATTTTCCGTTCCAACCCGTCGATTCCGATTTTCCTGACCCTCGGCCTGGGATTTCTGATCGGTAAGCTTAAGTACAAGACCTTCTCTTTGGGAACGGTTACTTCCGTGCTGCTTGTTGGTGTGCTCGTGGGCCAGATGAATATTCCCATCCCCGGCCCCGTAAAGAGCGTGTTCTTCCTTCTGTTCCTCTTTGCCATCGGCTATAGCGTGGGCCCGCAGTTCTTCCGTGCCCTCCGCGGCTCGGGCATCAAGCAGGTTCTGTTTGCCGTGGTCATGTGCGTGGTTTGCTTCGCCGTGACCGTTGGTGTCGCCCTCGCACTGGGTTATAATCCGGGCGAGGCTGCCGGTCTGTTCGCCGGTGCGCAGACCATCTCAGCCGTAATCGGCGTGGGCGACGACACCATCCGTACACTTACGGCTTCCGCCGCCGACAAGCAGGCATGGACCGACATGGTGCCCGTGTGCTACGCCGTAACCTATATCTTCGGCACAATCGGCTCGGCCTACGTCCTGAGCTACTTCGGCCCGATGATGCTGGGCGGCCTCAAGAAAGTTAAGGCCCGGACCGCCGAACTCGAGAAAAGTATGAACGAGAGCTCGACGAGCTCCGATCCCGCCTACATCAACGCCCTGCGCCCCGTAGTCTTCCGCGCCTATAAGGCCGACAGCGACTTCTTCGCACAGCCGCGCACCGTGGCCGACGTCGAAAAGCAGTGCGACACCCTCGGACGCCGTATATTCGTGGAGCGTCTGCGTCAGAACGGCACCATCGTCGACGACCCCGTCGCCTCTGCAACAATCTCGAAGGGCGACATCCTGGTGCTCAGCGGACGCCGCGAGTTCGTAATTCAGGACGAAAGCTGGATCGGTTCCGAAGTGGCCGATGCCGAACTCCTCTCCTTCCCCGTGGAGCAGATTCCCGTCATGGTAGCCTCCAAGGATGTCGACGGCATCACAGTCGACGAGCTACGCTCGCGCCCCTTCATGAAGGGCGTGGTCATCAAGAGCATCTCGGCCGCAGGACAGAGCCTTCCCGTCCTGGCAAAGAATAAAGTCATGCGTGGCGACCTCATCACCATCACCGGCCTCAAGAAAGAGGTCGACGCCGCCGCCAAGGCCATCGGCTATGCCGACCGTCCCACCAAGAGCTCCGACCTCGTTTTCGTCGGCCTCGGCATCTTCATCGGCGCCCTCATCGGTGCCATCACCATCCACCTGGGCGGTATTCCCGTCAGCCTGTCGACCAGTGGCGGCGCCCTGATCTCCGGCCTCGTGCTCGGATGGCTGCGCTCGCGTCACCCCTCGTTCGGACGCATTCCCGATTCGGCTGTATGGCTGATGAATAACCTCGGCCTGAACATGTTCATCGCCGTCATCGGCATCACCGCCGCCCCGACTTTCATCTCCGGTATCAAGGACGCGGGCTTCATGCTCTTCGTGGCCGGTGTCATAGCCACCACATTGCCCCTGATTATCGGCGTATGGATGGGCGACAAGCTCTTCAAGTTCCATCCGGCCATCAACCTCGGATGCTGCGCCGGCAGCCGTACCACCACCGCTTCGCTCGGTGCCATTCAGGAGGCGCTCGACTCCTCGCTGCCTGCTATGGGCTACACCATTACCTATGCCATCGGCAACACCCTGCTCATCCTGATGGGCGTGGCCATAACGCTGATATGTGCTTAGGCTGACACTCTCTCCAATACCCGACCAAATCCCTATAACTGACAATAATGGAAACTCCTAAAAATCCTTTAAGCCGTGAGTACCAAGAGGAACTCGGGAAACTGAGTCCCTTCGAGATCAAGAATCAGCTCATAGCTCTGGCACAGGAAGACGCCCGCGAGTCGAGCGCCACATATCTTAACGCCGGCCGCGGCAACCCCAACTGGATTGCCTACGACGCCCGCGAGGCATTCTTCCTCCTCGGCTCCTTCGCCATGTCCGAATGCAAGCGCGTCTATCAGGCCGAACCCGGCATCGCCGGAATACCCTGCCGCAAAGGCATCGCCGACCGCTTCGAAAAATTCCTTGCCGACAATGCCGGTCAGGCCGGCGGAAAGATGCTGGCCGAAGCATGGAAGTACATGACCGAAACCCTTGGCGCCGACCGCGATGACCTGGCTCACGAGTGGGCCGAAGGCATCACCGGCGACCAGTATCCCACGCCTCCCCGAATCCTCAAGTTCACCGAGATGGCCGTCCGTCCCTATATGGCACAGGAAATGGGGCACCGCGCTCCCGGCGGCGGTCAGGACTACGACCTCTTCGCCGTCGAAGGCGGCACCGCAGGCATGTGCTACGTGTTCGACTCGCTGCAGGCCAACCACTTGGTGAACGCAGGCGACAAAATTGCCCTGATGGCACCTCTGTTCACGCCCTATATCGAGATTCCCGAACTCGACCGCTTCAATTTCGACGTCGTCAACGTCAGCGCCAGCCACGTAGAGGCCGACGGCTACCACTACTGGCAGTACCCCGACTCCGAGCTCGACAAGCTGCGCGACCCCAAGGTAAAGCTCGTCTGCCTTATCAATCCCTCCAATCCTCCCTCCTACCGCCTGTCCGACCATGACATGGATCGCCTGGTCGACATCGTCAAGAAGGATAACCCCAACCTGATTATTGTCTCTGACGATGTCTACGGCACCTTCGCCCACGATTTCCGCAGCCTGATGTATATCCTGCCGCAGAACACCCTGTGCGTCTACTCCTTCTCGAAGTACTTCGGCGCAACCGGATGGCGTCTGTCGGTAGTGGCGGCGGCAAAGGAGAACATCTTCGACAAGCTAATCGCAGCTCTGCCGCAGAAAGAAAAGGACGACCTCACACGCCGCTACCGGAGCCTGACCCTCGACGTCCCCGGCCTGAAGTTCATCGACCGTATGGTGGCCGACAGCCGCGACGTGGCCCTCAACCACACCGCAGGCCTGTCCACACCTCAGCAAATCATGATGAGCCTCTTCGCCATCAAGTGCCTCCTCGACACCAAGGACGTCTACAAGAGCGAGATGCAGAGAATGATTCATGGCCGTCTGCAGGCACTGTGGGACAATACCGGCTTCGAACTCCTGCCCGACCCTCTGCGAGTTGGCTATTATAGCGAAATCGACTTCATGGTATGGGCTAAGAAAATCTACGGCGAGGACTTCGCCAAGTGGCTCCCAACAGCCCACAACCCGCTGGACGTGACCATGCGTCTGGCCAAGGATGCCGCCGTCGTCGTTCTCAACGGCTCCGGCTTCAACGGCCCCGAATGGAGTATCCGAACCTCCGAAGCCAACCTTACCCGCAGCGCTTACGTCACCATCGGCAAGAAGGTGCGTCAGATTCTCGACGGCTACTACGAAGAGTATAAGAGCCGGTTCCCCAATATTTGTTAATGCGGGGGTCGCATATCTCTGAGTGATTTTTGTCTTGTGATGAAGGAGCGTAGCCGTAGCTACGTGACTGAAGAACAAGG
>JAIDUY010000111.1 GCA_029059965.1 Muribaculaceae bacterium | reverse complement strand
GGTGGTGTGAGAGGACGGTAAACACGAAAGTAGGAGATAAACACCCTATGATTAGTGTTTACCTCCTACTCGATTGTATGCTTCGGCAGCCTCCCTGAGTGAGAGGTAATTTGCTTAGTAGCACCAAAAATACGGCGCCAAGCCTTCTGCGGCCAAAAAAGTTATGAGGGTGGATTGATATATTGGGGAATTTTCGCTAAATTTGCCCGTTCAAAACCACGGCATTCGGCTTTGTCGCCGGATGCGCGACAATCAGCTATTCATAAGCATGGAATATAAGCGCACACTTATAACGACAGCTCTCCCCTATACCAACGGTCCGGTGCACATCGGCCACCTCGCCGGCGTCTACGTCCCCGCCGACATCTACGCCCGCTATCTCCGCCTCAACGACCGCCCCGTGACTCTCATCGGCGGCAGCGACGAGCACGGCGTGCCCATCACCCTGAAGGCCCGCAAGGAGGGCGTGACTCCCCAGGACATCGTCGACCGCTACCACAAGCTCATCAAGGAATCCTTCGAGGAGCTGGGCATATCGTTCGACATCTACTCGCGCACGACCTCGAAGACACACCACGAGACAGCGTCCGAGTTCTTCCGTCATCTCTACGACAAGGGCGAGTTCATCGAAAAGGAGAGCATGCAGCTCTACGACCCCGAGGCGCGCCAGTTCCTCGCCGACCGCTATGTGACCGGCGAATGCCCCCACTGCCATAACCCCCGCGCCTACGGCGACCAGTGCGAGGCCTGCGGTACCGCCCTCGCCGCCACCGAGCTCATCAACCCCAAGAGCGCCATCTCCGGCGCCGTGCCCGAGCTGCGCTCCACCCGCCACTGGTATCTGCCCCTCGACCGCTGGGAGCCCAAGCTGCGCAGCTGGATTCTCGAGGGTCACAAGGAATGGCGTCCCAATGTCTACGGACAGTGCAAAAGCTGGCTCGACATGGGCCTGCAGCCCCGCGCCGTGAGCCGCGACCTCGACTGGGGCGTGCCCGTGCCTGTCGAAGGCGCCGAGGGCAAGGTGCTCTATGTGTGGTTCGACGCCCCTATCGGCTACATCTCCAACACCAAGGAACTGTATCCCGACAGCTGGGAAACATGGTGGAAGGACCCCGAGACCCGCATAATCAACTTCATCGGCAAGGACAACATCGTGTTCCACTGCATAGTCTTCCCCGCCATGCTCATGGCCTACGGCGACGGCTATCAGCT
>JAIDUY010000110.1 GCA_029059965.1 Muribaculaceae bacterium | reverse complement strand
ACATTGACATACACGTTCCCCTGAAAGGCACCGAAACGATAGGCTGGGCAGCGACAGGCAGCCTCAAGCATCCCAGCGAAGCCTACGACACCGACAAGGACATCGTCTTTTTCGGCGACGGCGCCAACAGTCTGCTCCACGTCAAAGTCGGCCAGATGGCCGTCTTTTTTCCCGAGGACGCCCATGCCCCCAACATCGGTCTGGGCACCCATCGCAAATTATGCATCAAGATTCCGGTGGAACAGGAAGCGTAGGCCCGCGGTCCGACTCAGGACGACGTGGTGATGCGGTTCCGGACACCGGCACTAAAAATCATCAGCCTATGCGCCGTACTCTCCTTTTGATTTCCTCAATGCTCCTGCTCGTCGCCATGCCCCTTGTGGCGCGCGACAGCAGCAACGCACAGCTCCCCGCCGAGACACTGCACTACAACGTGATGTTCAAATGGGGATTCATAAACAAGAAAGCCGGAACGGCCACACTCAGCCTGTCGCACGCCCCGGGCGAGTACCGCAGCACGCTCACCGCAGCTTCCGAACCCTGGGCCGACCGCATCTACCGTGTCCGCGACACCCTGAACGGGCGTATGGACTACGATGGCATGCGGCCGCTGTTCTACGAAAAGATAGCCCACGAAGGCGGCGAGCACAAGCACGACCGGGTGCTCTACGACTACACCACACCCGGTACCGTAGTCGGACATTGCTCGCGCAAGGTCTACCGCAAGGACGAACTGCGCATCGACGAGACTCGCCGGCTCGAGGCCGAGGGCTCGGCCGTGGATATGCTCACATCGTTCTACTACATGCGCTCGCTGCCGTTCCAGGACATGGAGCCCGGCGAGACGACAAGCATCGACATATTCAGCGGCAAGCAGAAAGAGACACTAACCATCAGCTATATCGGACTCGACCCCGTCGAAATCGACGGTCACAGACACGAAGCCTATCATGTGCGCTTCCTTTTCACCAGCCGCGGCGGCACAAAGACCTCCGACGACATGGACGCATGGATAAGCACCGAGGCTCGCCGCATTCCCCTCAAGCTCGAAGGCAAGCTGCCCGTAGGCAAGGTGCGATGCTTCTTAGCCGGCGAAAGCCACTGACAGACATCCCGAATACAGATAAGAATAAGAGGCTGTGTCAAAATGAAGTGACCCCAAAAAGTTGGACAGGTTAAACATTATCCTGTTATAGAAAGAGTTCGGTATTGCACCGGACTCT
>JAIDUY010000011.1 GCA_029059965.1 Muribaculaceae bacterium | reverse complement strand
TAAATTACCTTATCATCGCATCTCTCCGGTGCTTTTTGCCTTGTTCTTCAGTCACGTAGCTACGGCTACGCTCGTTCATCACAAGACAAAAATCACTCAGAGATATGCGACCCCGGCATTAACAAATATTGGGGAACCGGCTCTTAGAGCCGATGTAGAGCCGAGGCTCTTACATCATCTTCAGGGAGCGGGCGATGAAGTCGCTCAGGTGGGCGCCGCGCAGAAGTCCGTTGCCGAGCAGGGCCAGGTCCACAAGCTGGGCCACCTCGGGAGCTTTGGCTCCGTAGGCGTCGATGGCCTTGTTCTCGGCCTCGCGGGCTTCGCTGACGGCTTTCTCGAGGTCTTTCACCTTCTGGCTGCCTTCGGCATCGAGGGGCTTGTCGCCGGCGGCGGCGCGGATGGCCGAGGCCTCGGAGTTGTCGGCGTCGATTTTGTCGACAAGGGGCTTGACTTCGGCGCCGATGGCGGCGTCGGCGGCATCGCGGACCTTGACAATCAGGGGGCTGTCGGTGTTGACTACCACGGTGTAGCTGTCGGGCATCTCGCCGTAGAAGTTCATGCCCGGCTGCAGGGCGGCCATCTCCTTCATGCGTCGCATGTACTCGTTCCGGGTCAGCACGACGGGGTCGGCACCGGCGCCGAGAGCCTCGAACTGCACCACGAAGCTTGTCTTCTCGATTTTGCGGGTGGGCTGCTCGAACAGGCGGGTGAGGATGGCGCGCTGCACGGCCGTAAGGTCGTCGCCGCGACGGTCGGTCTTGCGGATGAGGTTCTCGGTCACGTCGGAATCGACGCGCACCAGACCGGTGTTGTCGAGCTTGCGTTCGAGCAGGCCGACGAAGTGCTGGTCGAGCTGGCCGTCGAGCAACAGAACGTTGTAGCCCTTGGCGTTGGCGGCCTGTATGTACTTGTACTGTGCCGTGGGGTCGGTGGCATAGAGGTAGACGATGCGTCCGTCCTTGTCGGTCTGTTCGGGCTCGACGAGGGCCTTGTACTCCTCGGGGGTGTAGTACTTGCCGTCGGTGTCCTTGAGCAGCAGATACTTCATCGAGGCGTCGCAGAACTTCTCGTCGGTGAGCATACCGTAGACGATGAAGATGCGGATATCGTCCCACTTCTTCTCGAACTCGGCGCGGTCGGCGCGGAAGAGCTCGTCGAGGCGCGAGGCCACTTTCTTGGTGATGTAGCCCGATATTTTCTTGACGGCGGTATCGGCCTGGAGGTAGGAGCGCGATACGTTCAGGGGAATGTCGGGCGAGTCGATGACGCCGCGCAGCAGGGTCATGAACTCGGGCACGACGCCCTCGACGCTGTCGGTGACGTACACCTGGTTGCAGTACAGCTGGATGCGGTTGCGGTTGATGTCGAAGTTATTCTGAATCTTGGGGAAGTAGAGGATGCCAGTCAGCGTGAAGGGATAGTCGACGTTGAGGTGAATCCAGAACAGGGGGTCTTCCTCGCCGGGATAGAGTTCGTGGTAGAAGTCGAGGTAGTCCTTGTCGGTCAGTT
>JAIDUY010000109.1 GCA_029059965.1 Muribaculaceae bacterium | reverse complement strand
GGAAAATAATGTGGCCTAAATCTTCGATTTTTGATACTAAAAAAGAGACTGCCTAACTTTGGTTGTTAGACAGCCCCATTATTTACGGCCGGGTTGCCGCAGACGCAGCAGTCTTAGTGTGAAAAATGCCAAAATGTCAGTCCGACATTCTGGCATTTTATTTGTGTAGTTGTTATTCAGTCAGAATAAATAACGAATAACACATATAATATGCAGACAACAGGTAAAATCGGAGTAACGACCGAGAATATCTTCCCGGTCATCAAGAAATTCCTTTACAGCGACCATGAGATCTTCCTGCGCGAGCTGGTCAGCAATGCCGTCGACGCCAGCCTGAAGCTTCGCACCCTTGCCTCCTTCGGCGAGTTCAAGGGCGAGGTCGGCGAGCTCGACGTGCGCGTCACCGTCGACAAGGAAGCCGGCACGCTGACCGTGAGCGACCGCGGCATAGGCATGGACGCCTCCGACATCGAGAAATATATCAATCAGATAGCCTTTTCGGGGGCCGAAGAGTTCCTGAACAAGTACAAGGACACCGCCAACACCATCATCGGCCACTTCGGTCTGGGCTTCTACTCGGCCTTCATGGTTGCCGACAAGGTGGAAATCAACTCGCTGAGCTACCGCGAGGGCGCCGAGCCCGTGCGCTGGGAATGCGACGGCAGCCCCGAGTACAGCATGGGCGTCGGCACACGCACCGAGCGCGGCACCGACATCGTGCTCCACATCGACAAGGACAGCGCCGAGTTCCTCGAACAGGAGCGCGTCGACACCCTGCTGCGCAAGTACTGCCGCTTCCTGCCCGTGCCCGTCATCTCCGGCAAGGAGCGCGAGTGGAAGGACGGAAAGTGGACCGACACCGACCGCGACCTGGTGGTGAACAGCACCGAGCCAAAGTGGACCCGCAAGCCCTCCGAACTGACCGACAAGGACTACCTCGACTTCTACCACGAACTCTATCCCGGCGAGGAAGACCCCCTGTTCTGGATTCATCTCAATGTCGACTATCACTTCACGCTGACTGGCATCCTCTACGTCCCCATGATTCAGAATAACTTCG
>JAIDUY010000108.1 GCA_029059965.1 Muribaculaceae bacterium | reverse complement strand
ACTCCATCGAGACGCTTGGCTACTACGACCTTGTCTTTGTCGGCCCCGGCCTCGAACACGGCTGGCGGCAGGGCAATCGGACCTCAACGGGCGACATGCGCGAGATTACCGTTCAGTTCCCGAACGTCGCCGTTCCCGACGATCTGCTACTCAAGAATCAGATGGGCACCATGCGCGACCTGATGCAGCGCTCGCGCAGCGGTGTGGCTTTCGGACAGAATTTCATCAAAGGTATCCTCGACAAACTCGACGCCCTCACCAAGCCCCAGCCCGGCTTCCTGCGCTATCTCAAGATGCTTGAGATTCTGTACGAGATGTCGGTGACAACGGACTCCCGCATGCTGTCGACTTCGTCTTTCGCCAACGTGAGTCAGACGAGCGACTCGCGCCGTGTGCGCAAGGTCGAGGACTATATAGCGCAGAACTTCTCGCATCCCCTCCGCCTCGAACAGCTTGCCTCGCTGGCCGGAATGACTCCGACGGCTTTCAGCCGCTTCTTCCGCATGCGCACGGGCCGTACGCTTTCCGACTATATCATCGACATCCGCATCGGACATGCCGCAAGGCGACTTGTCGACACCTCGATGACCAGTGCCGAAATCTGCTATGAATGCGGATTCAACAATATCTCCAACTTCAACCGCCTCTTCCGCAAGAAGAAGGGCTGCAGCCCCATGGAGTTCCGGCAGAATTACCTCAAGACGAAAATCATCATCTGAAACAGCATCACGATTCATCGTACAAGTAACTACACCTTATTAAATATGAACACAGTCAAAGTTCTCATGGCTTCCGCCCTCGCCGCCCTTGCGGTGCCCTGCGCCCACTGTGCCATCAGCCTGCCCGACATCGTGGGCGACAATATGGTGGTGCAGCAGAATTCCGATGTACGCCTGTGGGGCTGGGCCACTCCCGGCAGCAGCGTCACCGTGGCCGGCTCGTGGAACCCCGACCGCAAGGTCAGCGCCCGCGCAGGCTCCGACGGCCGATGGACGGTCGAGCTGCCCACGCCCGCGGCATCCTTCGAGCCGCAGATAATCAGCATCAGCGGCGACGGCAGCGACATCACCGTCGGCAATGTCCTTGTCGGCGAGGTTTGGTTCTGCTCCGGCCAGTCGAACATGGAGATGCCCCTGCGCGGATTCTGGACCCAGCCCGTCGAGGGCGCCGCTCAGGCCATTGCCTATTCCGGCAAGTACCCCGGCATCCGTGTGGCCACCGTGCCCAAGCTTGCCGCATATACGCCTCAGGACCGCGTGCCGGGCCCGTGGGAGGAGAGCCAGCCCGAGAATG
>JAIDUY010000107.1 GCA_029059965.1 Muribaculaceae bacterium | reverse complement strand
CGGCGCACCCACGCGCGATGGAGCGGGCGCCGGGCCACGGGGGCGCCGGCTGGGCCCTGCGGTTTGTTTGCCCCGATTACCCGGACGGGGTGGGGGGCGGGGGCGCGGGGGGGGGTTTTGTGGCGCGCCACGACCCTGACGGGATATGCCAGATGAGAAAATTCAGCTCCGTCGCGGCCAAAGAGTTGTTCGATGGCCACAACGGAGCATAATTTCTCCTTTTTATATAGCGGGAACTGCTTCACGACTGTTGATTAGCCGTTGCTCTTGGCAAGGTACCTGTCGAGGGCGGCGGGCATGGAGGGAGCGTCGGGAGCGGGAGCCTCGATGTCGAGTCGCAGGCCGGCATCGGTGACGCTCTTGGCGGTGGCGGGGCCGAAGGCTGCGATGCGCGTGTCGCCCTGCTTGAAGTCGGGGAAGTTCTTCATAAGGCTCTCTATGCCCTGGGGGCTGAAGAACACGAGCATATCGTAGTCGAAGGGCTCGTCGGGACCGAAATCATTGCTGACGGTGCGGTACATGACGCCGCGTGTGAAGTTTATCTTGTTGTCTATCAGCAGCTGCGAATCGGCTCCGCTGTTCACGTCGCTCACGGCCCAGAGGAACTTCTCCTGCTTGTGCTTTATCATGAAAGGAAGCAGGTCGGCGAGTTTGCCGGACGTGGGTGCGAAAATTTTGCGTTTGCGGTAGACGATATACTTCTGAAGATAGTTTGCTATGGTCTCGCTGGTGCAGAAATACTTGAGGGTTACAGGTATGGTGATTCTCATTTCTTCGCACAGACGGAAGAAATGGTCTACGGCAGTCTTTGCGGTAAAAATCACGGCCGTGAACTCGGCAATGTTTACCTTCTGCTGGCGGAATTCCCTTGCAGACAGACCCTCTACCTTGATGAATGGACGGAAAACGATTTCGGTATCGTACTTGAGCGCGATGTCGAAGTAAGGCGATTTTTCCGACGTGGGCTGGGGCTGGGATACTAAAATTTTATTAACTTTCACTCTTTTATATACTTAGCAGGCGCCGTGAGGTGCATATGCTATCACAGTCGTCAGAGCTCGAAGCACCACAAGCGCCGGTATAATTTCCAGAGTGCAAAGATACAAAATAAAATAAAGCAAAGAGCTAAGATTATGGTAAAAAATTCTAAACCCTTTACATATGAACACAATGCGGGCCGCTACATAGACAAGTGCGGCGAGTAAGGACAGCGGAAGATGCCATTGTGGCATACAGAGCAGAAGCAGAGCCGGCACTATGAGCAGCAGCCCCGCGAAGGCCTGGCTCGCCGCAAAGCCGTCGACCCACTGCCGCCGGCCGTCGTTGGTGGCGAAGGCATAGCCCACGGTCGAGTATGCAACAAGCTGAAAAACATAGTATGCCGCCATAAGACCCATAGCCGTTGCCGCACCGGAGAAACCGGGCCAGAGAGGCACTCCGGCGCCGAGATAGAGGGCGACTCCGCCGAAAACCACGAACACCAGCGCCAGCAGTATGGCCGACGGAAGCGACACGCGTCCGCTGCCGTCGAAGGCGTTGTTGCGGCGGCGGACGCTCACCAGGGCGTTGCGGTAGGTACGCACGGCATGAGCCATGCCCTTGCCGTTGATTGCCACTACGGCGATGGTGGCCATCATGAGGGCGCCGAGGGCGCTGCCTCCGGCGGGGAAGGTGCGCAGAGCCTCCGGAGCGATTCCGTTGGAACGTCCCGACGGATATTCGGCGATGGTGACGCGCGCGGCAAGGGTGTCGGCCAGCGCCGACGCGGCAACTCTGTCGGCATATTCATCGGTGGCGAAGCGGGGCAGCCGGCCCGAGACGGTGTCGGCACCTATGGAATCGAACATCGCCGTGCTGACGGTGTGGCGCTCGGCTCCGGGGCGGGGCGCGTCGTAGCTGCGCGGCTCGGGAGGAGCCACGTAGACATGCCGGACCGGGGCCGGTGCTGCTGTCACTGCTGTGCTGTCTGCTGCCATCGGTATGCTTTAATCAGAATTTGGGAGAGAATGTGTTCTGCTCAGGCGTTCCCATAGCCATGCGCACAGCCTCGGCGGCATCGGTGGCCACAAGGCAGAGGCCGCGGTGGTCGGGATTCATAAAGCCCTCGCTTATGGCTGTCTCCATCATCGCGAGGAAATTGTCGTAGTAGCCGTCGACATTGTATATCACCACATTGCCGTCAAAGAGGCCCAGCTGGCGCCATGTTATGGCCTCGGTGAGTTCCTCGAATGTGCCTATTCCTCCCGGCAGGGCTATGATGCCCTTGGCCATAGAGCTCATCATGGCCTTGCGGGTGTGCATGGTGTCGACGGTGCGCAGCTCCGTCAGCCCTGTGTGGTGCCATCCGCGGCGCACCATGAACTCGGGTATGATGCCTGTGACGCGGCCACCGGCGGCAAGCACCGAATCGGCCACGGCGCCCATGAGTCCGGTACGGCCTGCGCCGTAGACCAGTCCGGCGCCCGCGGCGGCTATCTCACGCCCGAGAGCCACGGCGGCGTCGGTGAATTTCTGCGGGGTATGGTCGGACGAGCCGCAGTAGACTGTTATGTTCTTTTCGCTTTCCATAGGCTGCTCAGTATTTGAATGAGCTGCCTCCGAGGAACTCGCGCAGCAGACTCGTCGACGGCACCATGTGCATGCCTATGGGCCGGAAGTAGCTCAGGAACTTGCGCAGGCGGTAGGCCTCGGCATACTCGGGCACGTCGTTGGGCACGGTGCGGAGTATGTTTTCGGCATAGTCCTTCATGACACCGAGCTCGAACAGCAGCGAGGAGTTGAACATGGCGTCGGCATTCTCCTGATAGGGGAATATCCACTTCTCCTCGCCGCGGCGCACGCTTGGCCATCGGCGTATGGTCTCCTCGGCGCTCGTGCCGCGGTACTTGTGGTCGCGGATGATGCGTCGCAGCAGGCGGTTGTCGGTGGTGGGCACCCAGTTGTGGTCGTCGATGCTGAGAGTGGTCAGAGCCGACACATAGACCCTGTACTTGGCTCGTTCGGGGATGCCGGCCGTCAGTTCGGGATTGAGGCCGTGTATACCCTCGATGAGAAGGATGGAGCCTTCGGTCAGGCGGATGCGGTTGCCTTTGTACTGCCGGCGTCCGAGTTCGAAGTTGTAGGACGGCAGCTCGACTTCCTCACCGGCAAGGATGGCGTTGAGGTCGGCGTTGAATTTATCGAGGTCGAGGGCGTAGAGGCTCTCGTAGTCGTAGTCGCCGCTCTCGTCGCGGGGCGTTTTGTCGCGGTCGATGAAGTAGTCGTCGAGCGATATGAGCACGGGGCGCAGCAGGTTGGTCATCAGCTGGATGCCGAGGCGTTTGGTCGTGGTGGTCTTGCCGCTCGACGATGGGCCGGCTATGAGAACGATGCGCGCACCTCCGGCGGCATAACGCTGGGCGATGTCCTCGCTGATGCGGGCTATGCTCTTCTCGTGCAGGGCCTCGGAGACATTGATGATGTCGGCGGCACGGTGTTCGAGAACCTGCTTGTTGAGCTGTCCGACATCGCGCACACCCACGATGCGGTTGAAGGCGAGATAGTCCATGAACGCGCGGAACATCTTGCGCTGCTCAATGGGCTGCGAGGGCTGCGACGGGTTGGCCGGGTCGAAACCAAGGAGCAGGAATCCGTCGCCGTAGGGAATGATGTCGAACACGTCTATGTAGTCGGTCGACGGAGCCAGCACACCGTAGTAGGTGTCGCATATGCCGTCGAGGGTGTAGTAGACGGTGTAGAGATTCTTGGTCGTATCCATAAGCTCGACCTTGTCGTCGAGACCCTCGGCAAGAAATACCTCACGGGCGTCGCGGGTCAGAACCTCGTTGCGCACGAAGGGCAGCGCCATGCGGCTGAGGCGGCGCATCTCGCGCCTGAGGGAGGATATTTCCGATTCCTTGAGTCGTCCGCGGCCTTCGAGGAAGCAGTAGTAACCGTGCGATATGGAGTGCTCGATGCGGAGCTTGGCTCCCGGCAGAACCGAGGCGAGGGCGCGGTAGAGCATCATGCACAGCGAACGTACATAGACGCGCGGGCCGGAGCCGGTTGTGCGGTCCTGGAACTCGATGAGCTTGTTCTGATAGACGGCATAGTCCATGCCCTCGGTCTTGTTGTTGACGCGGGCGCACAGCGGTCTGAATCCGAGTTCGGACTGAAGGGCGGCAGCTATTTCGGCGAGTGTGGAACCGCCGTCGGCTTCTATATATCTTTCGAGATTCCGGCAGTATAGGGATATTTTCATTATTCAGAGTCTTTTTCGGGCTGGTTGATGATGGAGCCTCTGTCGCGGGCAATGTCGGAATCACCGCCCTTATAGCGCTTTTCCTGTATCTTGGCAAGGGTGGAGAAGCGGTAGACGGCATCGTGGACGGCATGGATGAATCCGGGCCAGCCGTCGCGGAATCCGCCCTTGAGGACGTAGGTCTTGAAGAAGCGGAAGGGAGGGTCGGTGAGTATTTTCCAGGGCTTGAATGTGGCCTCGCGGCGTATGGCTTCGCGGTCGGTATAGGCATTCATCTTGGTGAATGTCCGGGCCACGCCCTCGTTGGCGAGATGTACGAATGCAAGGTCGGTACGCGATGCCGGGATGGTGACTTCGGGGCCGACATGGCTCACGCGCGAATGAATCTCATATGGCCAGTGAGCGCCGTCGCGGTGGAAGAAACGCAGGATATAGTCGGGATAGTAGCAGCGCATCCAGTGATCCATGAAGTAGTTCTTGATGGGAATGAGGAATGCGCGCGGCGAGCTGTCGCGCTCGATTTCGGCGCGCAGCCAGTCGAAGAGCGCCTTCGGCACCAGCTCGTCGGCATCGACGACAAGCACCCAGGGATAGCGTGCCTCGTGGATGGCGAAGTCGCGGTATGCCTCGGGGATGCGGTGTTCGCCGCGGGGCTTGACCACCACTCGTGCACCGGCCTGACGGGCAATCTCGACAGTGCTGTCGGTGCTCTCCATGTCTACAACTAAAATCTCGTCGGCGGGAGCAAGAGCCTGCAGGCACTCGCGCAGATGCTTCTCGGCGTTGTAGGTATGCACTATGTCAGATATCTTTACTGTAGCTTTCATTTCTTGCGGGGTCGGAAAAAGTTTTTGAAACG
>JAIDUY010000106.1 GCA_029059965.1 Muribaculaceae bacterium | reverse complement strand
GGCTGCTGCCCTACGCCGCCTTCTGCGCCCTGCGCGACCGCTTCGGCACTCCCGACCCCACGATGTGGAAGGAATACGCCGTTTTCTCGCAGGCTGTCCTCAACCGCGCCCTGGACGAGTTCAAGGACGAAGTCGACCTGAACTGCTACATCCAGTTCAATCTCGACCGCCAGATGCGCGCCGTCCACGAATATGCCAATGCCAACGGTGTGGCCCTCAAGGGCGACATCCCCATCGGCATCTCGCGTACCAGCGTCGACGCCTGGGTGAACCCGCAGCTGTTCTACATGGACTGCCAGGCAGGCGCTCCGCCGGACGACTTCTCCGTCTTAGGAGAGAACTGGGGATTCCCGACCTACAACTGGTAGGTTATGAACCGCGACGGCTTCGCATGGTGGAAGGCGCGCTTCCGCAAGATGGCCGAATACTTCGACGCATACCGCATCGACCACGTACTCGGGTTCTTCCGCATATGGCAGATTCCCATGGACGCGCTGCACGGCCTCCTCGGCGTTTTCAATCCCGCCCTGCCCTACACCGTCGACGAACTCCGCTATAACTACGACTTCTGGATCAACGAAGACCTCCAGGCCAAGCCCTACATCATGGACTGGTTCCTGGGCGACTTCTTCGGTCCCCATACCTCCGAAGCAGTCGACCGATTCATGGTCGACCTCGGTCACGGACGCCGCGCTCTCAAGCCCGAGTTCGACACTCAGCGCAAGATTGCCGACTACTTCGCCTCTCAGCCCAAGAACGATAAGAACACACGCCTCTGCGACGGCCTCATCGGCCTTGTCGATCAGGTGCTCTTCATCGAGGACCCCGAACAGAAAGGCAAGTACCACCCCCGCATCTCCGCCCAGTTCACCTACACCTACCGCTCGCTGACCGACTACGAACGCTGGTGCTTCGACCGACTGTACAACGACTTCTACTATCGCCGCCACAACGACTTCTGGTACGGCAAGGCCATGTGGAAGCTGCCCCCGCTCATCGACAGTACCGACATGCTCGTCTGTGCCGAGGACCTCGGCATGATTCCCGACTGCGTCCCCGCCGTGATGCAGCAGCTCGAGATACTCTCGCTTGAGATACAGCGCATGCCCAAAGACCCGCAGTCGGCCTTCGGCAATACGTGGAACTATCCCTATTTCAGCGTCTGCACCACTTCGACC
>JAIDUY010000105.1 GCA_029059965.1 Muribaculaceae bacterium | reverse complement strand
AGCAGTCGTCGACAAGTCCAGTCGAGTCGGCGGGTGCTTGCACAGCTGCGTCCGTCCTGCCCGGAAGGGGCAGGACGGCGCAGAGTGCAGCTATGGCGGCGAATTTCCTCACCGGCTTACTTGCCGAGCTTCGCCACTTTTTCGAGTGTGCGTGTGAGCTGGCACCAGAAGCGCTCGACGGCGGGGATGTGCATGCGTTCGCCGGGCGAATGAACGTCGCGCAGCGTCGGGCCGAAGGAAATCATGTCGAGGTGGGGATACTTCGAGCGGAACAGGCCGCACTCGAGGCCGGCGTGGATGGCCTTGATGGCGGGCTTGATGCCGTAGAGTTCCTCGTAGGCGTCGGATGCGATGTGCATGATGCGGCTGTTCATGTCGGGAGCCCATCCGGGATATCCGTCGCCGTGGCTCACTTCGGCGCCTGCGAGGCGGAAGAGGGCTTCGACCTGACGGGCGATGTCCCACTTGCGGCTCTCGACGCTGGAGCGCTGGGAGGTTGTCACCAGAATTTTGCTGTCGGGCAGCATCTTGACGGAAGCGAGGTTGGTCGAGGTCTCTACGAGGCCTTCGAGGTCACGGCTCATGGAGACTACTCCGTGGGGTGCGCTGTAGAGGGCTTCGATGAGGTGCATGGTTGTGTCGGAGTCGACAGCGTATTCGGGACGGTCGACGGTGCCGAGCTCGAACTTGAGTGTGGGCTCGATGCCGGCGTACTCGGTCTCGATGTCGGCCACGAACTTGTTGAACTCTACGCGCACCTGCTCCTTGCTGTTGGTGTGCACGCCGAATACGGCATGTGCGGCGCGGGGAATGGCGTTGCGGAGGTTGCCGCCGTCGATTTCGCACAGGGAGATTTCGTGCTCGAGGCTGAGCTTGTAGAGGAAGCGAGCCAGGAGCTTGTTGGCGTTGGCGCGACCGAGATGGATGTCGCCGCCGGAGTGTCCGCCGAGACCGCCGAGAACTTCGAACTTGAAGAAGTGGAAGTCGGTGGGCGAGAAGGAACGCTTGTAGGAGAATGTGCAGGTGGTGTCGACGCCGCCGGCGCAGCCTACGAAGATTTCGGCGTCGTCCTCGGAGTCGAGATTAAGGAGGATGTCACCCTCGATCATGCCGTCGCCGAGGTTGTTGGCGCCGGTGAGTCCGGTCTCTTCGTCAACGGTGAAGAGAGCCTCCACGGGTCCGTGCACGAGGTCCTTATCGACCAGCACGGCGAGCGCAGCCGCCATTCCGATGCCGTTGTCTGCACCGAGGGTTGTTCCGTCGGCACGGAGCCATTCGCCGTCGACGATGGTGGTGATGGGGTTGTTTTCGAAGTCGAAGTTCTTGTCGTTGCTCTCGCAGACCATGTCCATGTGGGCCTGCATGACCACCGTGGGAGCGTTTTCGCAACCGGGGGTAGCGGGAGCGGTCATGGCCACGTTGCCGATTTCGTCGGTGCGCACGGCGATGCCGTTCTCGGCAGCGAAGTCGAGGAGGAACTTACGTATTTTGTCTTCTTTCTTGGAAGGGCGGGGCACCTGGGTAATCCGGTCGAAGATGGAGAAAACCAGTGCCGGCTTGAGGTCTTTGATAGTCATTGCCATTATAGTTTACAGTGTATGACGCAGCCCGAGGAGAGCTGTCGCCGAGTAATAAAATTGTTTTTGCTTTGAGAAAGAATGTTAAATTCTAAGTTCTCGGCCCTCTAAATTACAAAATATAATTCATATGAAGAAAAAAAACGCCAAGTTTGATTATCTTTGCACTGCCAAAACCGATATATCGGACCATGAAAGTAGTTCTGTTGTCCATCATACTTGTTCTTGCGAGCGTAGTGTTGCTCGGAGTCCGCGTGCTTTTCGTCAAGGGAGGGCGCTTTCCGGACGGCCATGCCCACAGCTCGGAAGCACTCAGGAAGAAGGGGGTAGGCTGCTCGCACGGGACCGATGACTGAGGCGTCAGACCAATCATAAAAGAATCACATTAATACCAATTATATTGATGAAACGAACCAGTATCGCCGTAAAAAGCATCTTAGCATGCGCAATAGTAGCGCTTGCCGCTTCCTGCGGCGACAATGACAGCGCAAGAAACAGCGCTCCCGCAAACGACAGCATCACAGCCACCCCTGCGGGATGCCGTATAGCATATTTCGACGCCGACTCCGTGATGCGCGCCTATACCCTCGCCCAGCAGCTCACCGAAGAGGGTCAGCGTCTGATGAACCGTTTCCAGCAGCAGGCCGCCCAGAAGCAGCGTGAGCTCGAAGCCCAGGCCGCAAACATAGAGCGCAAGCGCCAGAACAACGCCTACCTGTCGGAAGCATCCTTCCAGCACGACGTCGAGGTGCTCCAGCGCGCCCAGGCCGACGCAGAGCGCCAGCTCAACGCCCAGCAGACCCAGATTCAGGCCACCATCGCCCAGAGCCAGCAGCGTCTGAACGACTCCATCAACAACTGCGTCACCAGCCTCAACGCATCTCTCGGCTACGACGCCATCCTCTTCCGCGAATCGGGCGTCTACTTCAACCCCGAGCTCGACATCACCAACGCCATCATCGCCGCTCTCAACGAGCGCATGGCCGGAAGCGCGGCCGCCGCACAATAAAGCGCGAAAGACATACGTTATTACATTACTCGACTTCTTTCCGGAACCTCAATGCCGAAGTATCCGGAAAGAAGTTGCGTAGTAATGAATTATGCCTGAACATAGCAGAGACGGCAAATTGCGCGTACTGACAGTCGGACCCGATATCAAGGGGCAGGGCGGAATATCTTCCGTCCTGCAGGCCTATGCCCGCTGCTTTGCCGACTTCAGCTATGCCGCCACGAACTCGCGCCACGGTTCCCTCGGCGGCGCTCTGGTTCTGGGCGGCCTTCTGCTGAAGCTTCCGTTCTACCGTCTGGCCGGCTACAAGGCCATCCATGCCCACGGCGCATCGCGCAAATCGTTCACACGCAAGCGCATCGTGTTGGGCTGGGCCCGCATCCTCGGCTTCCGGACCATATTCCACTGCCACGGCGGCGGCTTCCGCACTTTCACTGCCGAAGTGGGGCGCGACAGTATGCAGCGGTTTTTGGACAAGTACGACGCCATAGGCGTGCTTTCGGAGGGCTGGGCGGAGTTTTTCCGCGACGAACTCAAGTGCCGCAATGTGGCTGTGCTGCCTAATATAGTGGAGGACAGCGGCGTCCGCTCCGCGACACCGCACAAGGACGAGCCCATGCGCCTTATCTTCCTCGGCAAGGTATGCCGGGAGAAAGGGTGCTTCGACCTGCTTGAAGCACTCGCGTCGCGCCGCGACGATTTCGGGGGAAAGGTGGAAGTGCTTGTCGGCGGCACCGGCGAGACCGAGGCCTTCGAGGCCCGTGCCAAGGAACTCGGCGTCAGCGACATGATAAAGATGCTCGGCTGGGTCGGACCCGAAAAGAAAGCCTCGCTCATAGCCGAAGGCGGGGTGATGATACTACCCTCCTACATCGAAGGCATGCCCATCAGCCTGCTCGAGGCCGGCGTGGCCGGAATGCCGTCTATCGCCACAAGAGTGGGAGCCGTGGACGAACTCATCGAGGACGGAGCCAACGGCATACTCCTCGAAGCAGGCGACACTGCCGCACTTGCCGACGCCATAGCCTCCTACCTCGAGAGTCCGGAACTACGCGTCGCACATGGCGCCGAGGCACGGAAGCGCATCACCGGCCATCTGCCCGAAGCCGTCCACAGGGCGTTAGACAATCTTTACGAATCAATCCGATAAGTACCGCGAGATATGGACCTCATACATCTACCGGCTCCTTTCCAACTCATGTTCAGGGCAGTTGCTCCGATAATGAAGCTGTTTCCCCATCAGATTCTCCGTACCCGCGTGCGAAAGACCACCGGCTACAGCATCAACTGGAAGAACCCGTCCAATCTCCTGGAATATCTTGTCGGCGAATCGTTCAAGGCCGCCGAAGACCCCGAACGTCTCGAGTTCTACGGCACACTGGCAGACAAAATCGCCGTGCGCGACTACGTCGCCGAACGCGTGGGCGAGCAGGCGCTGACCAAAATCTACGGAGTGTGGAGCAAGCCCGACGAAATAGACTTCGACAGTCTGCCCGTACCGTGCGTCATAAAGACCAACAACGGCTGCGCCACCAATATCATCATACGCAGGCGCGAGGAACTCAAACCCGATGAAATCCGCCGGAAGCTACGCCGCTGGCTGTACTTCCCCTATGGTGCCATCACCGGCCAGCCGCACTACTCCACAATAAAACCGGGAATACTGTGCGAGGAATTTCTGAAGCAGGAAGCCGGCGGCGACACGCTGCCCTACGACTACAAGTTCTTCTGCTTCGAGGGCGAGCCTCGGTTCATACTGTTCTATTCGGGTCGCATCCCCAACCATCACATCACCTACAATCTGGTGTACGACACCGACTGGAATCCGATGAAGGGTGTTGTGAACCATCCCGCGCCCGAGGAGGCCGCGCGTCCCGAAACACTTGAAAAGATGGTGGATATGGCCCGCAAGCTCAGCAAGGGACTGCCCTTCGCGCGCGTGGACTTCTACTCCATAGGCTCACGCCCCGTATTCGGCGAAATCACCCTGACGCCGGACATACAGACCAATTTCACTCCCGAATTTATAGAAGAGGCCTACCGCCGCTACGTGCTCAGGCAAAATTAAGCAGCGCGCCGCCCCACGAGTAGCCCACTCCGAAGCCGCAGACGAGCACACGTCCGTGCGCCTCGCCGCGCTCCATCGCGCCGAGCAGTGCCAGCGGGATGCTGTTGCTGACGGTGTTGCCGACGCGCGCCATGTCGATGACGAATTTCTCGGGCGCGCATTTGATTTTTTTGCGCAGGAAGTTGAGCATATATGTGTTGGCCTGATGAAACACATAGAGGTCGACATCGTCGGCCGTTATGCCGTTGCGGGCGAGGGTCTCGCGCACAACAACGGGTACATTGCGCTGGGTGAACATGAAAATCTCGGCTCCGTTCATGAACAGGAAGTCCGACGAGGCGGGATTGCCGTTCTCGTCGAAGCTCAGGTCGCCGGCAGCCTCGGGGCATCGCGCTGCGCCGGTGCGCACAATCAGGTTCTGAGCGCCGCGGCCGTCAGTGCCGAGCGCGAAATCGCCGATCTCGGCAAAGCCGTTGGCCGAGACCACGGTGGCGGTGGCGGCGTCGCCGAATATGGTGCGGTTGCCCTTGTCGCGCGGATGGAGGTACTTACTGTAAGTCTCGGCGGTGAGCAGCAGCACGTTGGAGGCAATACCTCCGGCAATCAGACCCTTGGCCATAGCCAGGCCGTAGACATAGCCCGAACAGCCGAGGTTGTAGTCGAAGGCGCCGATGTCGGTGCGCAGTCCGAGTCGCGACTGAAGCATGCAGGCTGTCGTGGGCAGCACATAGTCGGGCGACTGGGTGCACAGCAACACGAAGTCGATGTCCTCGCGGGCTATGTCGGGATTGCTTTCGAACAGGCGTTCGGCGGCCTTGAAAGCCATGTCGCCGGCGGTTTCGTCGGGAGCTGCGACGCGGCGCTCGAGCACGCCTACCTTTTCGGCTATCTTTTCGACGGTCCATTCAGGGAACTCGCGTACGAGCTGTTCGTTATCGACGACGGTCTCGGGCAGGTATGCTGCTATCGCTCTGATGCTTGCCATATGTATGCTGCTTGGTTCGGTGCGGTATTCTGTGGATTGTTCCGTGGCTCGGCGCCTTTCAGCGCTTGGCCTTGATGATTTCGAAAAGGTCGCCGACGGTCTTTGCCGAGCGCAGCTCCGCTCCGGAGAGCTCGACGCCGTACTCCTCGTCGGCCATTGCGATGAGACCGAGGTTGATGAGGGAGCTCCATTCGTCGAGTTCGCGGAACTCTGTCTCTGCCGTGATTTCGGCGGGATCGGTATCTTCGAACTGGTTCGCGAAATTTATGATAAATTCTTTAAGTTCCATATTTTCGGGTGTTGACGGCGCCATTACGGCCTGCCGGGTTCGTTCTTGTGCACAAAAGTAATCAAAATTCCGCGATTTTTGCGTACTTTTGCACTACTTTATGGGCAGGGTCGCCTCTGACCCGCCTAATTTATCCGAATGGACGTTTTTCTCACTCTTGACTACGAGCTCTTTCTGGGCGAAAGGACCGGTTCGGTCGGGCGCTGCCTCGTGGAGACTTCCGACCGCCTGTGCGACATAGCCGAGCAGGCCGGGGCGCGCTTCACTTTCTTCGTTGACGCCACCTACCTGCTGCGCCTGCGCGAGCTGTCGGGGAGCGACAGCCATGCCTCCGATGACTTCGGGCGCGTGACCTCGCATCTGCACTCGCTGGCCGGACGAGGTCATGATCTGCAGCTGCACATACACCCGCAGTGGCAGTACTCGGACTACAGCGACGGACAGTGGACGCTCGACAGCACCCACTACAAGATTCAGGACATACCGGCGGAGAAGGCTGCCGCGCTCTTCCGCGACGGCTGCTCCCTAATCGAGGAAATCGGCGGACGGCGGCCCGTGGCATTCCGCGCCGGCGGATTCTCGGCACAGCCGACCTCACTGCTGCGCAGTCTGCTCATTCCCAACGGTATCAGCATCGACTGCTCGGTCTATCCCGGCAACGTATATCACTCGCCGCAGCAGGACTACGACTATGCGACGGCGCCGACGAACACGGTGTACCGCTTCAGCTCCGACATCTGCGTCCCCGACGCGGACGGCGACCTCACGGAGCTGCCGCTGTCGGTGTGCAAGGTGTCGCCGCTGTTCTACTGGGGCCTGGTGGCCCGACGCCTGGCACGCCTGAAGTCGCACCGCCGCATCGGCGACGGCCTTTCGGTAAAGACCACCGGCGAATCCATCCGCACACGCCTTACCACAAGCACCGACGGCTTCGCCACCATCGACGAATCAAAGATATCCTATCTGCCAAAGGCTTTCCGCCGTGCTCTTGCCGACGGAGCCGACGCTTTCTGCGTCATCGGCCATCCCAAACTCGCCACGCCATACTCGCTGTCGCGCCTGCCCGGTGTGCTGCGCGGTATGTCGGACCGCGGCGCCGTGTTCCGCACGGTGTCGGAGCTCAACGACCAGCCATGAATCCAGCACTCAAACGATTAGCCAAATACGCTATATACTTCTCGCCCGCGCCACTGCGCAGGTATCTGCACCGCAAGGCCGATGCCAAACGCATCGAGGAGGCGCTCGCCCGCGCCCGGCGCTGCAAGGTGAGCCGCGACGAGGTGGCCGCCGCACTCGACAACATCGACTTCGGCCACGACATCATGCTCCACACCTCGCTGATGAACATCGGCAAGGTAGCCGGAGGGCCGAAGACGGTGCTCACGGAAATAATGGAGCGCTTCGACAGCGACAGCCATACGCTTGTGGCCTCGGCACTGCCCTACCTCGGTTCCTTCTCCGAATATCTGGCCACCGACCCGGTGTTCGACGTGCGTTCGGCCCCCATCGCCATGGGCGCTGTCAACGAAAGGCTCGCCGCCATGCCGGGGATATACCGCAGCCTGCACCCCACCCACTCTGTTGTGGCTTTAGGACGCGATGCCGCCGCCCTGACCGAAGACCATGAGCTCGACCGTACACCCTTCGGCATCCACAGCCCTTACCGCAAGCTCATCGACCGCGGCGCCCACGCGCTTCTGTTCGGCGCGACGGTCAACAACATGACATTCATCCATGCCGTCGAGGACGCTCTCGGCGACAGCCTGCCGCAGAAGGTCTACGGCAAGCGTTTCGAAGCAAGGTGCATCGACGCCGACGGCCAAGCCCTGACGGTTTCGACGCCAGTCCACGCACCCCTGCTTTCCATCCGCCGCGACCTGTCGTTCTTCGAGCCCGACGGACTCGAGCACGGTTACATCAGGCGCTTTCCTCTGGGCGAGGGCTTTGTGTACGACGTCGACATGAAAGCGCTGGCAAGGCGCTATGTCGAGCTGCTGCACCAGGGCCGCTCCATCTACGGGCGCTGCCGCCGCATGGATGCCTCCGTCGCGTCGCCTTTCTAAGAGCCTCACCATCATACGACAGAGCGCCGCAGGCAGTCAGCCCGCGGCGCTCTGTCGTATGTGCCGGATAATCAGCGGGCGAAACCCGTATATGTGGCGGGGGTCAGGGAGTGGAGCTCTGCACGGACGCTGTCGGAGATGCCTTCGAGGCCGTCGATGAACTTGGCGATGGAGTCCGCATCGACGGTGGCGTTTGTGCGCGTAAGAGCCTTGAGCGCCTCGTAGGGCTTGGGATAGCCTTCGCGGCGGAGGATGGTCTGTATGCCTTCGGCGACAACGCTCCAGCAGCCGTCGAGATCGGCGGCGATGGCGTCGCGGTTGAGAATGAGCTTGCGTATGCCCTTGAGGGTGGACTCGACCGCGATGAGGCCGTGGGCCATCGGCACGCCGATGTTGCGGAGCACGGTGGAGTCGGTGAGGTCGCGCTGCAGACGCGACACGGGGAGCTTGGATGCGAGGTGTCCGAGGATGGCGTTGGCGATGCCGAGGTTGCCTTCGGAGTTCTCGAAGTCGATGGGATTGACCTTGTGGGGCATTGCCGACGAGCCGACTTCGCCGGCGGCGATGCGCTGCTTGAAGTAGTTCATCGATATGTACTGCCATACGTCTCGGTCGAGGTCGATGATGACGGTGTTCACGCGGGCGAGATTGTCGAACAGGGCCGCGAGATTGTCGTAGTTGGAAATCTGCGTGGTGAGCTGCTCGCGCTCTATGCCAAGCGAGTCCTTAAGGAATCTGTTGGCGAATCCGCGCCAGTCGACGTCGGGGTAGGCCGCGCGGTGGGCGTTGAAGTTGCCGGTTGCACCGCCGAACTTGCCGGATACGGGCACGGCGGCGAGGGCATCGAGCTGCACGCGCAGACGGTAGGCGAAGACGGCTATTTCCTTGCCGAGAGTTGTGGGCGATGCGGGCTGTCCGTGGGTGCGGGCGAGCATGGCCACACCGGCGCACTCGTCGGCGAGACCTTCGAGGGCTGCCACAAGGCGCTCGTAAGCGGGGACTACGACTTCGGCGAGGGCATCGGCGAGGGCCATCGGGAATGAGGTGTTGTTGATGTCCTGCGAGGTGAGGCCGAAGTGGATGAATTCGGAGTATTTCTCAAGACCGAGTTCGCTGAAATGGCGTTTGATGAAGTACTCGACGGCCTTTACGTCGTGGTTCGTGGTTGCCTCGATTTCCTTGACTTCTGCCTCATCGTCTAGCGAGAAACCTGTGTACACATTGCGCAGCGCGGCGACTGTTGCGTCGTCGAGTGCGGGGAGCTGGGGCAGCCCGAGGCCGCACAGGGCGATGAAGTATTCGATTTCGACTTTGACTCTATACTTTATGACGGCATATTCCGAGAAGAAAGCGGCCAGGGACTCGCATTTGGCGCGGTAGCGTCCGTCGACTGGAGATATTGCTGTGAGAGCGGTCAGAGGAAGACTTTGGGTCATGGATGATAAGTATTTATGTGTCGTTCTTTCTTTTCCTGGAATATTTCGTCGATGACAAAGAAGATGCCGCTTTCCTCGACGTTGCCGAACTCGTCGTTGATGGCCGTTCCGAACATGCGCATCGTGGGGCTGAGTCCCATGTAGGCATTGACGAGCGGGGGAATGTTGAGGCCGCGCTCGTGCACGGCGTGGTTGAGTATGCGGTAATCCTCCTTGAATGAGCCGCCGCAGAAAATACGGTCGAGGTCTTCCTCGCCTGTGGTGATGTGCAGCGGGTTGAAGGGGCGCACGAGTTCGTCGGGGTCGGGGAAGTATTTGTGGAGAAAATAGAGTATCATGTCACGGCACTTGGCTACGTAGTTGGGGTACATGGTGACCTTGCCGAACAGATACTTGATTTCGGGATAGACCACCGTGAGCGAACCGAGGCCGTCCCACAGATTGTCGAGGGTGAAGAGTGCCTTTGCGCCTCCGGCGCGGGTGTTCTGGTACTCGATGCGCACGAAGCTGCGGCCGAGCTCTATGGTATATGGCAGATAGTCGCGCAGGAATCGCTCGGAGAAGCGGAACATGTGGCTTGTGGCGATATTCGGTATTCCCTTGTCGTCGAAGCTCATCTCGCCGCCGCGCAGGAAGCGGTAGCCGCCGAGTATCTGCTTGCTTTCGGGGTCCCAGACTATGAGCTGGTTGCAGGGCGTGGGCATGGTGTCGAACTCGTCGATGTCGCAGTCCTTGCCCGTGCCGCCGCCGGCGGTTCGGAATGCAATCTCGCGCAGGCGTCCGATTTCGCGCATGGTGTTGGGGGCGTTGTGCGCCGTCACCACATATATGTCGTTTCCCGCCTTGTTGGTGTGGCGGAGGAAACGCTCGGGCGTTAGCTCGGCTTCTATCAGCGCCGTATCGACGGGATCTATGATTTTCATTTCCATATCACTTCTTTGGTTTCGGATGGTGTGACTCCGGCCAGACTGTAGACGGTGTCGCATACTTTGGTCGCGCTGGCCGATGCTTCGGCACCTCCGCGCAGCTCAGTCCACGGGATGGGGCGGCCGCAGACGATGCGGAACGTGCTCCCGCGGCTGAGAAAAAGCTCCCGCGGCAGCAGGGTCTGTTCGAAATTCGTTCGCAGCCGCAGGCGGCGGCGCCACAGACCCATGCGGTAGAAAAAGCCGGAGTTGTAGCCGTCGAAATAGACGGGCACGACGTCGCGCTTATAGTGTATCGCCTTGGTAACAAAAGCTTTCTTCCATTCCAAGTCGCGGATGGTGCCGTCGGGATGCAGCCTCGACACAAGTCCGGCGGGGAAGAAAATCACCGGGGCATTGCCTTCGAGCGCAAGGTCGATGGCACTGACGGAGCCGCGGTTCTGCGAACCGAACTTGTTGACGGGCAGGAAGATGTCCGACAGCGGCTCGACGGCGTTAAGCAGGTCGTTGACAACGACGTTCACCGGTATGCCGTAATGTTCTGTTAGCCATGCAATCACCGACATTCCGTCGAGTCCTCCGAGCGGATGGTTACACACGATGATGCAGCGCGGATTGTCGGGGAGGTTCTTTTCGTCGCATACGCTGAGCCTGATGTCGAGGCGGCTTAGGATGCCGTTGCAGAAATCGGCACCGCGACGCGGAAAGGTCTCGGCGAGCAGCTTGTTCATATCCTCCTGATGAATAAGCTTTTCGAAAGGCCTGACAATCCAGTGGGGCACAAAGCGCCCCTTGGCGCCGAGCCTCTCGCGGAGGAGCTGCCACAGGTTGATGTTGATGGGTTCGCTGGCCTTCACAAATGTCTGGATATATCGACGGGTCGGCAGGCTCACGCCGCAGGTGCGGGCTAAGTCTGTTCAAAGTGCAAAATTAAAGAATTTCGGCCGAAAAACGGGTGCCGCTGCTACTATTTTTTGTAATTTTGCGGATAGAAATGGAAAAGAACAAAGAAAAAGAGGAACCTGAAGTAGTGATATTCGCGCCGCAGCGTGAATTCGTACTGCCCTATATCGAGCGCGCGCTCGAAGGAAGCGCCCGCTGCGTCGCCCACGGCGAGCGCTCGGATGCGGCATTGGCCATCATGCTTTCGGGCACCGAAATATACAGTGCCGACGAAGGCGAGATGCTCGGCGAGGACAGCGCGACATCCGCAGATTCCGAAATGGCGAAAGCCGAGGAGACATTCCTGTACGCCAACAGCGGACGCCGCACCGTGATTCTGCGCTGCGCCAATACGGTGGGCACGGGCATGGGAGGCTACATGCGCTCTCTGGCCGAGACTATATATAGAGGTGTACTGTTCCATTTTCCGGACAACACGGCGCGGCTGAGCGTCGTACATGCCGCAGCGGTCGCCGAGGTCTGCCGCGCCATTGTCGAATCGCCCGAAAAGCTCGGCGACGGTAAGGTGTTCAATCTCACCGACGGCGAACATCCATTTTTCCACGACCTTGTCGAGGCTCTGGCTTTCCGCATGAGCAACAAGCGTGTGTCCACCCTCAGCACTGTCGGCCAGAAATGGCTGGGACGAATGCTCTACGGCAAGCGCCGCTACCGCCGCATGACGAGCACGCTGACCTTCGACGACTCGAAGCTGCGCGGACTCATCGACGTCCCCGCCGTGAGCGTGACTGAATATCTGCGCACCCACAACTACGACGAAAACAGCCTCTGACAGCATGAACACGGCCGACAGATGCATGGAAACCATAAGGGGTATCGCCAAGGTGCTCCTGCTCTCCCGTCGCCCGCGAATCCCGAAGCGGACTCGCGGCGGCAGGCTCATCATCCTTGCCAACGGCCCGTCGCTGCGGCGCACTATCGACGAGAATGCCGCAATGCTTGCCTCGGAGGATACGCTCGCCGTCAATTTCGCAGCCAACGCCCCTGAATTCAAGCAGCTGAAGCCGAAGTTCTACGTCCTTGCCGACCCGCACTTCTTCAGCGGAACCGATGACGACAACCTCAGATCGCTGTGGCGCAGGCTTTCGGAGACCGACTGGGGAATGACGCTCGCCGTCCCCTGCCGTATGCGCGGCAAGGCCCGCAGGCTCCTGGGCGACAACAGTTCCGTTACACTTGCGTGCTTCAACGATGTCGGCATCGAGGGATTCGGTCCGTTCTGCCGTTTCTTCTTCGGCATCAGGCTTGCCATGCCACGCCCGCGCAATGTCCTCATTCCATCCATTATGCTCGGCATATGGCTCGGATACGCTGACATATATATAGCCGGAGCCGACCACTCGTGGCTGCAGGGACTCAGCGTGACCGATGACAACGAGGTCGTGTCCATACAGAATCATTTCTATTCCGAAAACGACAAGGAACGTACACGCATAAGCCACGAATATCGAGGCTACAGACTACACGACATCGTGAACAGCATGGCCGTAGCGTTCCGCAGCTATCACGACATCGAGAACTTTGCGCGCCGGCGGAACGTTAACATTTTCAACTCTACTCCCGCCAGCTACATCGACGCATTCCGGCGTAAAAGTCTTACGGGCAAAAGGTAGCAGTTGCCAGTCTACGTGAAGACCCGCTACATCGTTTCAGCAATTATACTCGCAGCGTCCATCCTCCTGATGGTTTTGTCGTGGTTCGACCTCGTACCGCTCACCTCCCTCGGGCGTTACATAGTCGGAACCGCGGCTCTGCTGGCGCTCTATCTGATGGCAGGCGCCCGTCGGCGCCTGCGCCGACGTTGAGGTATTGGGGTATTGTCGGCGAAAAGGCATAAAAAAACCACTCCTCACGGAGCGGCCATTTTTAAGTTCTAACACTAAATACCTAAAACCATTAAAATCCTTATTCGTAATTTCTAATTCCTTTCATTTTAAGCTTGCATTTACAAGCCTTAAGTAACCTTGAATCTTAGACCTTGTTATTATTTACATTGCAAAATTATCAGCTAAGCTTCATAAAAAGCGCTTCGTACAATTGCAATATAAATGAATAAGGTAAAAATATTATTTTATTAATTTAATTTTCAGTGTGTTGAATTTTGCATACAACGGCTGAAATATAAATGCTAATTCAATAGTAGTCGGTGATTTTTCGGATGTTTTTCTCGAAAGCGGCCCTGTCGGCGGCACGTCCCTTAAGGCGGTTCCGGTAGGTATAGACCGTATTGAGCGACAGCCCCAACACATGCGACAGGTCGGCGCTGCCGTCGATGCCCATGCTCAGGAAGGCGGCGATGCGGAGCTCCGGTGTCAGCCGGCCTTCGGGTTCGGGAAATGTCTTGCCGGGGAGAAGCAGCGAATTGAGTCTCACAATGAATTCCGGATAGGCCTTGAGGAAGTTTTCGTCGAACGCGGCGAAGAACGCTTCGTTGAATTTGCCCGCATAACGTCCCGAACTTACTGTGTCGAAGAGGTCTTTGGACTGGCCTGCTGCAAGCTTACGCTCGACAAGCAACGTAAAATCACGGTTCTTCTCTATGGCGAGGAGCGCCAGGGCCAGCATGGCTCGGGGCGCGGTGCCATGTGGCTCGGGGACTGCCGGCTCGCTATCCGGCTCGGGCGCACCTTCCTTACTCCTGAAATATATACGCATGGCGATGTCAGCCGCGACAACCACTGTGATTACAAGTAGTATATACAGCATATAGTCCTTGGGCTTGGCTCGCTTCCGAGCCTCGGCCAAAGACTTGTAGCCGCTTGCAAGTGCATGCAGGTCGTCGTGGGTCAAGTCCGGGCCGAGACCTGACGCAATGTCAAGACAGACAAGCGCATCGTCATAGTCGCCGCGGGCGACGAAATGCCGGCCAAGGTCAAGCAGGACCGACGCGGACTGCTGTCCCCGACGCGCCTCATTACGTGCAAGTTCCTCAAGGTAATATATGTGTCGGTCGCTGTCGCGCCCGGCGTAATAGTCGGAAAGGATGCCGCAGACGCTTCCGTATAGGGCTCCGCGCTCGTCGAGACGGCCGAGAGACCTGTCTCTTTAACACATATCCGAGCCCACGACACGAAGGCGGAGGG
>JAIDUY010000104.1 GCA_029059965.1 Muribaculaceae bacterium | reverse complement strand
GCGCCTATATATACGGCATCGCCGATATGGCCGGTGATGGCCATATCGGCGAGCCCGAGCAGAGGCGTGGTGATGTTGGTCACTATCGCCGGAACTGCTAATTCAAGAATCTCCCTGCGGAGTTTCATGCCTTGGCGCGGCGTGAATCGAAGTAGAGATATGCTATGAGGAGGCCATAGGCCACCAGTCCGAGAATCTGGGGACGGAATTCCATGCCATTTTCAGGCACGGGCACACCGCACATGATGGTGATGGCGGCAAAGACTCCGAAGAGTGCGCCACCGGCGATAAGGCCGGAGGAGATGAGGGTGCCGCGGTCGTTGCGTGCGCGGTTGACGGCCTCGTCCTTGGAGCTGTGCGTCACGAAGTAGGACACCAGACCGCCCACAAGCATGGGGGTATTGAGCGACAGAGGCAGGAACATGCCCAGGCAGAACGGAAGGGCCGGAACGCCGAGCCAGTTGAGAATGACGGCAAGGAAGGCACCGATGATGTAGAGCGTCCAGGGGGTATCGCCACCCATCATCATGGGCTCGATTACCTGCGCCATGGCGTTGGCCTGAGGAGCCTGAAGGCCGTTCTCGCCAAAACCGTATACATTGTTGAGGAGCATCATCACGGCGCCCACGGTAGCCGCGGAGAAGAGCGTTCCGAGGAACTTCCAGCTCTCCTGCTTGCGGGGTGTCGAGCCGAGCCAGTAGCCGATCTTAAGGTCGGTGACGAAACCGCCTGCCATGGAGAGTGCCGTGCAGACTACGCCGCCGAGCACCATGGCGGCCACAATACCGGCGGTGCCGTTGAGACCGATGGCAACAAATACGCCAGCGGCCACGATGAGTGTCATGATGGTCATGCCGCTCACGGGATTACTGCCGACGATAGCGATTGCGTTAGCCGCTACGGTGGTGAACAGGAATGCTATGACTGTCACCACGATCCAGGCTATCAGCGCCTGCCAGAAGGTGTGGATTACTCCGAGCCAGAAGAAAAGCAGCACGGCCACAAGTGCCAGAGCGGTGAAGTAGGCAATGTGCTTCATCGAGATGTCCGTCTGCCAGCGAACGGGCTGACGCTGAGCGCCTGCGCCCTTGAGTTCGCGTGCCGCCAGACCGAAGGCGCTGCCGATGATGCCACGGCTCTTGATGATGCCGATGATGCCGGCCATTGCTATGCCGCCGATGCCTATCAGTCGGGCGTGGGTGGCGAACAGCTGAGTCGTGCTCATCGCCTGGAGTTCGGCGCTGCCGTAGGTGCCCAGCAGCGGGATGATGAACCACCATACGAATACCGAACCGGCGAAGATGATGAAGGCGTACTTGAGACCCACGATATATCCGAGGCCCAGCACGGCGGCACCGGTATTGCACGAGAACACGAACTTGGTCTTGTCGGCAAGAGCCTGTCCCCATGAATAGGCCGTCGTCGTGACAGTCTCCGTCCACACACCGACAGTAGCCACAAGATAATCGTAGACACCGCCGATGAGCGAGGCTACGACAAGCAGTTTGGCCTGACCGCCGCTCTTGCCCTTGGCGGCATTGCCGCTGGCAAGAACCTGAGTCGTGGCGGTGGCTTCCGGGAAGGGATACTTGCCGTGCATGTCCTTGACGAAATATTTACGGAAAGGAATGAAGAACAGGATACCCAGGATGCCGCCCATAAGCGAGCTCAGGAAAATCTGAAGGAAGTCGATAGTGATTTCAGGATGCTTGGCCTGAAGGATATAGAGTGCCGGGAGAGTGAAGATGGCGCCTGCCACAATCACGCCGGAGCAGGCTCCGATGCTCTGAATGATGACATTCTGGCCAAGTGCGTTCTCTTTCTTCAGCATGCCGCTCAGACCAACTGCGATGATGGCGATGGGGATGGCGGCCTCGAACACCTGTCCGACCTTAAGGCCAAGATAGGCTGCCGCGGCACTGAACACCACCGCCAGAACAAGGCCTGTGATGACCGAATAGGGCGTCACTTCGGGATAGTTGCGCGCCGGATGCATTATCGGGCGGTATTCCTCGTCGGCGCCGAGCTCAAGGAAGGCGTTTTCCGGGAGTTCAACAGGGTCGGCGTCGTCGGGCCTGTACTCCGGAGTCTTCAATGGTTTTTCTTTCATATGACAGACTTTTAAGATGGTTACTGAGGTATGACAAGGCGCTGGCCCACCTGAATATTGTCGTTAGCCAGGTTATTGGCGCGCTTGATTGCGGCGACAGTCACGCCGTAGCGTGTCGCGATTTTCGAAAGGTTCTCACCGCGGCGTACCTTATGGCGTACTGTCTGTCGGCGCCTTTCGGTGTTCTGAGTGTTGCTGGGGCGGTTCGGACGCTGCGGTGCCGGCGCCGGCGTAGCTTCCTGACGCGGAGCGGGAGCGGGTGTCTCCGCCGCGGGAGCGGGAGCTTCGGCAAATGCTGCCGCCACTACGCCGGATGCTGTTACGGAATCGGGAGCGGCCGCAGCGACGCTGTCGGCAGGTAGAGTCACTCCGAGTGAGTCGGTTCCGGCTATGGTCGTCAGCGTATCGGTCATTGCGGGTTCCGTAGCCACCACGGATGCCGGAGTTTCCTGAGGTGCGGTTTCCTTGTAGCGACGTACCACCGTCTTGATTTTAAGACGCTGGCCACGCTGCACACGCTTTCCGCAGTTGTTGAGGCGGCGAATCTCGCGTACTGTCGTGCCGTAGCGGTTGGCAATGGCCGACAGAGTCTCGCCTCGGCGCACCTTGTGCCATTGTATTATTTCCTCTTCGACGTATTCACCGCGCGAATCGCTGCCGGTGCTTAGACCCGACGACGGCTGGACGACGCCTCGCCGAGCGTAGCGCGATGCATTGTGGTTCACAATCGAGTCCTCGTTGGCCACATATGCGTAGGCCTGCAGCGAGGGAAGTGTCAGAGGATAGGGCTTGATGTCGCCGGGGATGATGTCGCGTCGGTACTGAGGGTTGAGTGCGCGCAGCTCGGCCACGGGGATGTCCATCACCTCGGAAATCTGGTCGAAATGGACGCGTCGGCTGACATGAACCGTATCGACGACTATCGGACGGCGTGCGAGGGCCGGCGAGATGTTGTGCTCCTTGTGGTAGGTCATGATATAGTTGGCCGCGATGAATGCGGGTACGTATCCGCGTGTTTCCGTGGGAAGGAAGGGATAAATCTCCCAGAAATCGCGCTTGCCGCCGCCTGCGCGGCGCAGTGCCTTGTTGACATTGCCCGGGCCGCAGTTATAGGCTGCAATGGCCAGCGACCAGTCGTCGAATGTCTGATAGAGCTGCTTGAGATACTTTGCTGCGGCTTCGGACGATGTATAGGGGTCGAAGCGCATGTCGACCAGACTGTTCTGCTCAAGGCCGAGACCGGAGGCTGTCGAAGGCATGAACTGCCAAAGGCCGCCTGCACCCACGCGGCTTTTTGCCGTGGGCACGAGAGCGCTCTCGATGACAGGGAGGTAGCGCAGCTCGCGGGGAAGGCCGTGGCGCTCGAGGGCTTCCTCGAAGATGGGCATATAGTACAGGCTGAGGCCGAGCATGTTCTCGACCAGCTGCCTGCGGTTGGCATAGAAACGTATATTGTTACCCACTACCGAGTTATAGGGCATCTCGATGATGGTGGGCAGCTTGCTCAGTCGCTCGATGATGATTTCGTCCGACAGGTCGGAGCCGGCGCGACTGTCGGCGTCGGAGTCGATGATGGCATAGTTTTTCAGATACCAGTTTTCCTGCATCGCGCGCGTGTCCGTCTCGAAGCTCTCGGGCATTATGAGCGTCGGAGTCATCGACGCGTCGGACACCGAGCGGACATTCTGCTGGGCCACGCCGCACAGAGGAGCGACAAGGAAAGCCGGCAGTATTATTCGGAGTAATTTACGGTTCATGATCGGTTTATGGAGTTGGGGAGAAGTCAGAAAGTGAAGTTGCACGCAAGCCCCACAGCCGGCCGGAAGTCGCGTGTGTCCTTGATGAGTACCGGCGACATATCGAGCGACAGGTCAGGGGTGATGTCGAAATGCGAGAGGGAGGCGTCGACATAGGCGTCGACCATAGCCACGAGATAGACCCCGACCATCGCTATGATGCAGAGGTCGCGGTTGCGGCGGTAGAAATTCTTTCGGCTCTGCATGACGTTGGTGAGCCATGTCTTGTCGATGTCGCTCTCCTGAGTCGTCGGAGGAAAGAAGTTCATGTAGCTGTTGGTGTTCGGGTCGTTGTCCATCAGGTCGCGATAGGCGCGGGTGTAGTCGGACAGCATGCCGTTGTTCCATGAGGTCGCGTAGCCGAGTCCCATATAGGCTCCGATGACGATTGGAATCTTCCAGTATCGGCGGTTGTAGACCTGTCCGAGTCCGGGGAAAAGCGCGCTCATCCACACGGCGCGGTTGGGGTCGGGATTGAACTCTACGTCGCGGGGCTGCCACACCTCGTAGCCGTCGAAGGCTCCGGTCGCGGCCACACTGTCGGCGGGGAGTATGGGCTGGGTGAAGTCGGGAGCCTCCTCCATTGCCAGTCCGCTGCTTCCGAGGATGACGGTCACACTGTCGGGAGCGCCGGCGATGCTGTCGGTGATGCTGTGCACCCTCTTGACCGGCAGATTGTCGGCACGGGCATTCTGCGGCGACAGTATCGACGCCGCCACAGCCACAATCAGCAGAACCGGAATCCGCACCACCCTACTCGCCCTCATGTTCCTTGAGTGAATCGAAGATTGATATGAGACGTGCCATCTCTTCCTCGTCCTTGAACGAGAATGTGATTTTGCCCCGTCCCTGCTTGTTGACTTCCAGGCGGACAGGTGCGCGGAACACGTTCGAGAGATGGCGCTTCAGCACGTCGTAATCGTCCGACGAGCGTTCGGGGCGCTTGGTTGCGGGAGCCTCTGTCTGACCGGCGAGCTCCTTGGCAAGTTCCTCCACGCGACGCACCGAAAGGTCTTCCTTGATGATGCGCTTGTAGAGCTTGAGTTGCAGTGCCGGGTCGGATATGCTGAGGAGCGCGCGGGCATGACCCATGTCGACGCGACGGTCTCGCAGACCGAGTTGTACCTCGGCGGGAAGACGCAGCAGGCGCAGGAAGTTGGCCACAGTGGCGCGCTTCTTGCCGATTCTGTCGCTGAGTCGTTCCTGGGTGAGGTTATAGCGGTCGATGAGTTTGCGGAATGTCAGGGCTATTTCGATGGCATTGAGGTCCTCGCGCTGTATATTCTCGATGAGGGCCATCTCGGTGAGCTCCGTCTCGTTGGCCGTGCGGATATAGGCGGGCACGCTCTTGAGTCCGGCCATTCCGGCGGCTCTGAAACGTCGTTCGCCCGCTATGATCTGATAGCTGTCGGGACCGGTCTTGCGGAGCGACAGCGGCTGGATGATGCCCAGCTGGCGTATCGACGCGGCAAGTTCTGCGAGCGCCTCGTCGTCGAAATCGGTACGGGGCTGTTCGGGGTTGGGCGATATGCTGGACAGCGGTATCTCGTTGATGGCAGTGGAGCCCGAGGGCTCGGTCTCGTCCATGGAGATGAGCGAGTCCAGGCCTCTGCCGAGTGCGTTGCGTTTGATGGCCATTGCGTTGCTGTGTTATTTGCGTTTGCGTCTTGAATGCTTGCCGATGAGTTCCTTGGCCAGCAATATGTGGCTTGTGGCGCCGCGGCTCTCGGCGTCGTAGAGCAAGGCGGGGATGCCGTGGCTCGGAGCCTCGCTCAGGCGTATGTTGCGCGGAATGACCGTGTTGAACACCATGTCGCCGAAGTGGCCTTTGAGTTCCTCGTATATCTGGTTGGCCAGACGCAGGCGCGCGTCGTACATTGTGAGCAGGAAGCCTTCGATTTCGAGCGAGGGGTTCAGGCGGCTCTTGATGATTCGTATGGTATTGAGCAGCTTGCTGATTCCCTCGAGAGCAAAGTATTCGGCCTGCACGGGGATGATGACCGAATCGGCGGCCGTGAGGGCGTTGACGGTTATGAGGCCGAGCGAGGGCGAGCAGTCGATGATGACGTAGTCGTACTTGTCGCGCACCGGCTCGAGAAGGCGGCCGAGCACGCGCTCGCGCTGAGGTTTGTTTATCAGCTCGATTTCAGCGCCGGCAAGGTCTATACGCGAGCCGACAAGGAAGAGATTATCCATGCATGTGGGCACTTCGGAGCCATCGACCGGATAATCGTCGACAAGACACTCGTATATGGAGGAGGACATCGAGCGGGGGTCTATGCCGTAGCCCGAGGTCGCGTTGGCCTGCGGGTCGGCGTCGATAATCAGCACCCGCTTTCCCTCGGCGGCCAGCGATGCCGCCAGATTGATGGTGGTAGTGGTTTTGCCGACTCCCCCTTTCTGGTTTGCGATTGCGATGATTTTTCCCATAAATAGAACTGAGATAGAGATGATAGTGCAAAGTAACTAATTATTCGTGAAACCATCAAATAATGTTCCACGAAAACAGCCGCGAATGTCGATAAAACGTACTTTTTCCCTATCGGTCAGCTCTTTGAGTCTGTACGGCAGTCTTTGACACGGGCCTTATGGAGGCGGTGTCTCTTTTTCTTTTCGCAGGCGTCGGCGAGGCTGCATCCCGAGCATGGGTCCTTGCGGAGCATCCGCCACAGTCCGACAGCGGCGACAAGTACCGCCATGGCAACAACAATCCACTGCCAGTCAATGCCTTTCATTTGGATGAATTAATCTTGCGGTTGAGAGCTCCGGGTTTTGTGTCGGCGGGACACTCGCTGAAAGGCAGCAGGAAGCGGCAACCCGAGGCATAGTTGCTGCATCCGAAAGCAGTACGCCCGCGGACGATATGTCCGGTACCGCACTGCGGACACTTCACCTGCTCGAGTTTGGTGATTCTGGGGGCACGGGGTTTGGCCGCTGCCGGACTCTTCTCGCCTTTTGCGCCCTTGGCTGGTTTCGAGGCTACGGGCTCGGCGGTGACTATGCGGCGGTTGCCGTTGTCGTTCATCACGTTGGTGACTATAGTGCGGACGAGCTCGTTGATTTCGCGCACGAAAGCCGCCGGGGAGTAGTCGCCGCGCTCTATGCGCCGCAGCTTGTTCTCCCACAGTCCCGTCAGCTTGGCGCTTTTGAGAAGCTCCTCGTTGATGGTGTCGATGAGGTCTATTCCCGCCTGCGAGGCCACGATGTTCTTGCGCTCGCGGTAGATGTAGCGGCGCTTGAACAGGGTCTCGATGATGGCGGCGCGAGTACTCGGACGACCTATGCCGTTGTCCTTCATGGCCTCGCGGAGTTCCTCGTCGTCGACGGTTCGTCCGGCAGTTTCCATAGCCCTGAGCAGGGTGCCTTCGGTGTAGTACTTGGGAGGCTGCGAGGTCTTCTTGCACAGGAAGGGGCTGTGGGGGCCGCTTTCGCCGGTGACGAAGGGCGGCAGTATGCCTTCCTCGCTGTCATCGGCTCCTTCGGCCTCGTTCTTGTCGCCTTTCGAGGGATAGAGCACGCGCCATCCGGGGTCGAGGATGACCTTTCCGCCGGCTTTGAAGTCGCACTTCCCCGCCCTGCCCGTCACCGTCGTCTGCTCGAACTGGCAGTCGGGATAGAACGCCGCTATGAAGCGCATGGCTATCAGATGGTAGAGCTTCTTCTCGTCGCCTTCGATACCCGACGGGTTCTGGCCGGTGGGGATGATGGCGTGGTGGTCGGTCACCTTGGAGTTGTCGAATACTTTTTTGCTCTTTGGTATTGGCTTGGCGAGTATGGACTCCGTGAACTTGGCGTAAGGTGTCATCGCCCGCAGCGTCGGCGCTATCTTGGGATGGATGTCATCGCTCAGATAGGTGGTGTCGACACGGGGATATGTGGTGAGTTTCTTCTCGTAGAGGCTCTGTATCAGGCGCAGTGTGGTGTCGGCGCTCCACGAGAATTTCTTGTTGCACTCCACCTGAAGGCTGGTGAGGTCGAACAGACGGGGCGGTGCCTCACGTCCTTTTTTCTTGGTCACGCCCGTCACCGTGAATGTCTCGGGTACGATTTCGCGACGCACGGCCTCGCCGGCTTCTTCGGTGTCGAAGCGGTCGCCTGTACTTGTGAAGTTGACTTCGCGGTACATTGTGTGCAGCTCCCAGCTGTCGCGGGGCACGAAGTTCTCGATTTCGCGCTGGCGCCGTACTATCAGCGCCAGTGTCGGGGTCTGCACACGTCCTATGGACAGCACATGTCCGGGCGTGGAATACTTGAGCGAATAGAGGCGGGTGGCGTTCATGCCGAGCACCCAGTCGCCGATGGCGCGCGACAGGCCTGCGAAGAACAGGCGGTCGAAGTCGGCCTGCGGCTTGAGGTCGCGGAAGCCGTCGCGTATGCTTTCGTCGGTGAGCGACGATATCCACAGACGCCTCACGGGGCACTTGGTGTCGGCGAGTTTCATCACCCAACGCTGGATGAGCTCGCCCTCCTGGCCGGCGTCACCGCAGTTTATGATTTCCTCGGCCTGCCCTATCAGGGTCTTAATGACGCCGAACTGACGGCGTATGCCGTCGTCGTCGATAAGCTTGATGTCGTAACGCTGAGGCAGCATGGGCAGTGCGCTCAGGCACCAGTGCTTCCATGCCGGAGAATAGTCGTGTGGCTCAAGGAGCGAGCACAGATGGCCGAATGTCCAGGTGACGCAGATGTCCTTGCCTTCGTAGTATCCGTCGCGGGGGGGGGCCCCCGCCCGCCCGGGACTGAGGAGCGGAGCGCCAGGCGGGGGGTTATAAAAAAAGGACGAGCCACCC
>JAIDUY010000103.1 GCA_029059965.1 Muribaculaceae bacterium | reverse complement strand
CCCTCACGGCCATATTCAAGCGCATACGCCCTGTTGGCGTGGCGCTTATTCTAGCCCCCGTATGCACCACCGCCAAGGCTTCGGGCATCGGCTGGAAGCTGTGCTGGATTCCCGCCGCCGTGGCCCTGCTGATATGGAGCAAGCTGCCTGTCGTGTCCAATCCCATTCTCTTCGTCATTCTCGGCGGCCTCGTCGGCTACATTCTCACACGCCGCAGCCACAGCAAACTCACAGAGCGCAGGGAGGGCTCCGACAAATGATTTACCTCCGACTTATCTGGAGCTACCTAAAGATAGGATTCTTCGGCTTCGGTGGCGGCTATGCCATGCTCGCCCTGATTGAGAACGAGATAGTCACTCCCGGATGGATTACGGAGCAGATGTTCACCGACATCGTGGCCATCTCGCAGATGACTCCGGGTCCCATCGGCATCAACTCGGCCACCTACATCGGCTACGTCGCTCCGGGCGCGTCGTCGCCTGCGCTGTCCTCGCCCCTGTTCGGCATACTCGGCTCGCTGCTGTGCACGCTGGTAGTGATTCTGCCGTCCTTCGTACTGGTCCGCTATGCCGGTCATTTCATCAGCCGCCACCGCGACAGCGTCGCCCTCAAGGGCGTGTTCAAGGGGCTCCGTCCCGTCATCATCGGCCTGATTGCATCTGCGGCCCTGCTGCTGATGAACTCCTCCAACTTCGGCTCGACCACGCCCGACGTCGTCAAGAGCGTCATCCTCGCCGCCCTTGCCCTTGCGCTGGTGCTCTTCACACGCATACACCCCATCCTGCTCATAATCGCGTCCGGTATAATCGGATACCTGATATTCTGACAAGGCCATGAACTCCTGCCGCCCGACTGTCTACGTCGTGTTTCCACACAACCATCCCGAAGGAGGCCCCGCCGCTTTCGGATGGTGGCGCGAGGAGGCCGCCGTGCTTGGGCTCGAGCTGCATATCCTTTTCGCCGACAGCCTCGACCCCGCCGCCCTGCCGCTGCCCGACGTTCTCATAATGCGCGACTACTCCCGCGCCGTACACAGCTACTACGAAAGCCGCGGTGTCGCAATGGTCAACACCCTCGAAGCCATGGAGCTGAGCCACGACAAACTCGCCACAGCGCGACGACTTACCTGTCGGGGCGTTGCCACACCGGAAACCCTGCAGGCCGACAGCCCTGCAAGCTATGCCTCGTTGGGACAGCAACTTGGCGATGTTTTCGTGGTCAAGCCAAACGACGGCTCGCAGGGGCGCGATGTCTTCCTTGTCGCCAGCGCATCAGACTTCGACAAAGCTCGTCAGGCCATCGGAGATAATACATTGGCACAGAGTTACATCAAGTCAAGCCACGGACGCGACATCCGCGTGTGGACAGTAGGAGGCCGAGCCTTCGACGCCGTTGTCCGCAGCAACGGCGCCTCGCTTGTGTCCAACTTCAGCCGCGGTGGCAGCGCCTGCCTTTTCGACGGCGACCGCGAAGCAGTCTTTGCCCTTGCCGAAGCGGCCTCGCAAGCCTGCGGCCTCGGGTTCGCAGGTGTAGACATCCTTTTCGGCCCCGACGGGACATATACAGTGTGCGAGGTCAACGCCAACCCCGGATTCCGCACCCTAAGCATGTGCGGCGGCGGAAACATCGTGCGCCGTCTCCTCGAATATGCCGCAGGCATTGCCGGAACCAAAAACGAACAGACTATGACACAGACAGATATCAAGACGGCATACAAGGACGCCCTCGACGACATAAATTCGCATTTCGCAGCCTTCCACCGCAGCGGAGGCAAAGCCTACAATCCCGGCCTCGACACCATCCGCGCCCTCGACGGCGCCTTCGGCTCGCCCTCTCAGGCCTACACCACCGTCCATGTCGGCGGCACCAACGGCAAGGGAAGCACAGCCAGCACGATAGCGGCAGTAATGACAGCCGCCGGCTACCGAACGGGACTCTATACTTCGCCCCACCTCACCGACTTCCGCGAGCGCATCCGCGTCGACGGCGAGCCCGTCGCCCGTGAATTTGTGGTCGACTTCATGCGCCGCTACCATGCGCTCGGTCTTGAGGCCACGCCCTCATTCTTCGAACTCACCACAGCCATGGCCTTCGCTTACTTCGCCGAGCGCAAGGTCGACATCGCCATTATAGAGGTCGGCCTCGGAGGGCGCCTTGACAGCACCAACATCATCACACCGGCCCTAAGCGTCATCACCAACATATCGCCCGACCACATGGCCATACTCGGCAATACGGAAGAGGCCATCGCGACGGAAAAAGCCGGCATCATCAAGCCCGAAATACCCGTGGTGATAGGCTCGGCCGACGGCGGCGTGCGCCGCGTGTTCGAACAGGCTGCGGCCAAGGCGGGCTCGCCGATAATATTCGCTCAGGATAATCCGCTGTGTACGCCGCAGGAAGCTCCCGGCGGCGGCATCTGCTACCGCGGCACACCGTGGGGCGACATAAGCGCGGCTCTGACCGGCGCCTGCCAGACCGAGAACGCCTCGACAGTCTTCAACGCACTCGTAATCCTGTCCGAGCAGTTCGACATCACGCCCTCGGCTGTAGTCCGGGGCTTTGCCGGAGTATGCACTCTCGCGGGACTGCGCGGACGATGGATGCCCGTCGAGGCCATGGGACGCCGTTTTCTGTGCGACACCGGCCATAACGTCGGAGCATGGAAGTACCTCGGCCCTGCCCTTGCGGCAAAGGCCGCAAATCGCCCCCTGCGCATGGTGCTGGGATTCGTGGCCGACAAGGACCTCGACGCCATCCTGCCCTTCATGCCGCGCGAGGCAGCCTATTACTTCGTCGCACCCGAGGGCGAGCGTGCCCGCGAGGCATCGTCGACAGCTGCGGCCTTCGCCGCGTCGGGAATAGCCGGCGAGGTATGCGGCAGCGTGGCCGAAGGCATAGAAAAGGCCGTCGGCGATTCCTCGGCCGACGACCTCATCTTTGTTGGCGGCAGCACCTTTGTGGTGGCCGAATTTCTCTGGAGAATCAACGCATAGCGAGGACCTCGATTTCTACGAGCACTCCCTTGGGCAGCTCGCGCACGGCAACGGCCGAGCGGGCGGGATAGGGAGCCTCGAAAGCCTGAGCATAGACCTCGTTCATGGGGCCGAAGTTAGCCATGTCGGACAGGAAGACGGTGGTCTTCACGACGTTGGCCATGGTCAGTCCGGCAGCCTCGAGGATAGCCTTGACGTTGGCGAGGCTCTGGGTTGTCTGGGCGGTGATGCCTTCGGGGATTTCGCCGTTTGCGGGATTGATGGGAATCTGACCCGATGCGAATACGAAAGCGCCGGTGTCGATTGCCTGGCTGTAGGGGCCGATAGCGCCGGGAGCGGCGGTGGTTGCGATTACTTTTTTCATATGTTTTTCAAGTTGAGGTGATTGTATCCGGTTTTGTATCGTCGATTTTCAGTTCAGTCAGCGGCAAGGATTTGGAGACAGTCTCCAGCTGTGCCGAGAGCTGCCCGTAGGCGGCTTCGACACCCGGGAAATTTGACTTGAAATCCGGCACAAAGCCTTCGGAGCCGAGTCCGTAGAGCTTCTCGAAGAGCGAGCCTACGGTGAGTGTGGCGGGGTCGACGGCAAGCTGGAAGCCGTAGACATCCTTCTGCCCCTCCATCACCACGCGGCTCAGTATGCCGGCCGCGCACAGCCTGTCGGTGACCGAAGTTACAAGGCGGGCGGGAAATTCGTATGCTTCCATCAGATAGCGCGCCGTCGCTGCGGGGCGTCCGTCGACGAAGCGGTGCACAAACACTGCCGCGATGGCTATGGTGACCTTGCTGTGGTAGTTGGGCGAGATGGTGTTGACCTCGTTGTCGAGGTTGAAGGCGAATACATTCTGCGACGAATAGCATATCACAGCCCCTGCCAGCACTATGACCCACACCAGCTGCAGCCACAGCAGCATAAGGGGCAGGAAGGCGAAGCTGCCGTAGATGGCGTTGTAGCGCGTGACGTAGAGCGTACCCGTGACGAACAGCCACTGAAGCACCAGGAAGCCGGTGCCGGCGATGGCGCCACTGACAAAGGCATTGACGAATCTGACCCGTGTATAAGGGATAAGAATGTAGACGGCGGCGAAGAACAGCCACATCATCACCCACGATGCCGCCTCGAGTATGCCCGACACTATGGGCGTCATGAAGCTGAAGTGGAAGATGGCGTTCAGAGTCGAGCTCAGCAGCAGGTTGATGCCGCTGGCGCATATCATCAGTATCGGCAAAATGAGGAGCATGGCGGTGTAGTCGCTGACCTTGCGCCATATGCTGCGTCCGTCCTTCTGTCCCCATATCAGATTGAAAGTATCCTCCACGTTGCTCAGCAGCGAGATGAGGGTCCAGATGAGGAACAGTATGCCGACGCCGACGAAGATGCCTTCGGAGGTCTGGCTCAGATAGCTGTCGACGAAGTTGAGCATATACTCGATTGCGCGTCGCTGCGCCGGGAACAGCTCGAAGAGTTCGTCCTGAAGCACGCTCTGGAAGCCGAAGCCACGGCCTATGGCCAACAGAAGCGCCAGTGCGGGCACCACGGCAAGCATGGTGCGGTAGGTCATGGCGCAGGCCTGGGTCTGAATATCGCGGCTGAGGAAGGACTGCACCGACAGGTTGACGGTACGCAGAAGTTTGATCCACCACTTGCGTCTGGGGTCGCTCCATATGCCTGTGCTGAGATAGACCCACAGCTTCATGCCGCGGTCCACAAGCCGGGCGATGCGCCCGGGCCGGCTGCTTTTGGAAGGCTCCATATTCATCGCAAAGTTAACATTTTTCTGTCTCCTGCAAAACCGGCACGGACCTAAAATTCGATACCGATGCCGCCAAAAACAGTATATCGGGTTATTGCCGCGTTGATTATCAGGGCTTTGTGATTGAATACGAAATGTACGCCCGCGTCGAAGCGATACTTCATGTCGAGGCGCGTCTTGGGCGGGTCGTCGGGCGAGCGGAACTCCTGCCCTTCTGTATCGTAGACAATTTTGCCTATTGCCGCCGTGCCGACGACGGGTATGACGCGGAACTGACGGATTACGGGTATCTGATAGCCGAACTGCAGCATGGCCGAAGCCGTGTTCTTGCCGCTCGGCTTGGTACCGTCGGGCAGTTTGCAGGAGCCCACGCCGCCGATAGTAAGGTGTATACCCTTGACAGTCACGCCGAAGCCCATCACGGCCACGCTGCTGTCGAAGTGGTAGCCCGCGTTGACGCTAAGGTCGAGCTTATTGTTCACCTCAGCGAAAGGCCAAAGCTCGGCCGCCGAGACCTGCAACACGGCTATCAGACAAAGAAGCGCGCTTATAATCTTTTTCATAACGGTGACGAATGTTTCTTTTTAAACACATCCACACCCGCCGGCGTTCACCCGGTCCGAAAAAAAGAAAGGCGCAGAAGCCCGGAATCATCCGCTCGCTCCTGCGCCTTGATATATGTCTGCCGTCAGAGGGCGGCGATTATTCCCATTCGATTGTGGCCGGCGGTTTGGAGGAGATGTCGTAGCAGACGCGGTTGACGCCTTTGACCTTGTTGATGATTTCGTTGCTCACCGAGGCGAGGAATTCGTAGGGCAGATGAGCCCAGTCGGCAGTCATGGCGTCGGTGCTTGTCACGGCGCGCAGAGCCACGGCACGCTCGTAGGTGCGCTCGTCGCCCATTACTCCCACACTCTGCACGGGCAGCAGGATGACGCCGGCCTGCCATACCTTGTCGTAGAGACCCTCGCGGCGCAGTCCGGAGATGAAGATGTGGTCGGCCTGCTGTAGCACGGCCACCTTCTCGCGTGTCACCTCGCCGAGGATGCGCACGGCCAGACCCGGGCCGGGGAAGGGATGACGGCCGATGAGGCTGTCGGGGATGCCGAGGGCGCGGCCTACGGCGCGGACCTCATCCTTGAAGAGCAGGCGCAGAGGTTCGCATAGGCGGAGGTTCATGCGCTCCGGCAGACCGCCGACATTGTGGTGGCTCTTGATGACGGTGCCGGTGATGGAAAGGCTCTCGATGCAGTCGGGGTATATGGTGCCCTGGGCAAGCCAGCGTACGCCCTCGAGCTTGTGGGCCTCGCGGTCGAAGACTTCGACGAAGTCGGCGCCTATAATCTTGCGTTTCTTTTCGGGGTCGGTCACTCCGGCCAGGTCGGCGAAGAACTTGTCGGAAGCATCCACGCCAAGGACGTTGAGCCCGAGCTTCTTGTACTCGGCCAACACATCGTGGAACTCGTTGAGGCGCAGCATGCCGTGGTCGACGAATATGCAGGTGAGCCTGTCGCCGATGGCGCGTGCAAGGAGCACGGCAGCCACGGTGGAGTCGACGCCGCCGCTGAGGCCGAGCACTACCTTGTCGTCGCCGAGGGTGGAGCGCAGTTCGGCCACTGTAGTCTCGATGAACGATTCGGCACTCCAGTCGCAACGCGCGCCGCAGATACCGACGGCAAAGTTGCGCAGCAGCTGCATTCCGCATGTGCTGTGGAACACTTCGGGATGGAACTGGACGCCCCACACGGGCTGAGACTCGGAGGCGAAAGCGGCGAAACGCACGTCGGCGGTGCTGGCGATGACCTTGAAACCTTCGGGCAGACGGGTGATGGTGTCGCCGTGGCTCATCCATACCTGGGCACCCTGTCCTATGCCTTCGAGCAGGGGTGATGTCCCGTCGGTCCACTCAAGCAGAGCACGACCGTATTCCCGTGAGGGGGCGGGTTCGACGGCGCCGCCGAGCGAGTAGGCCATCAGCTGCGCGCCGTAGCAGATGCCCAGCACGGGCACGCGGCCGAGCAGCCTGTCCAGATCGACGCGAAAGGCATCCTTGTCGTAGACGCTGAGGGGGCTGCCCGACAGAATCACGCCGATGATGCCTTCTTCGGCCTCGCGGCCATAGGGGTACTTGTGGTAGGGGATGATTTCGCTGTAGATGTTCAGTTCGCGCACGCGCCGTCCGATAAGCTGGGTGGTCTGCGACCCGAAATCCAGAATGACTATTTTTTGAACCATTGGAATAATAGGAATGGTGGATTTTGCTTGCAAAGTTAGCAATTTTTTGAGTAATTTTGCGTCTTGAAATGAAGAAAGCTCTGCGACTTGTCTTACTGATGGTCTGTATGCTCGCATTCGGCGGGCAGGCACAGGCATTGTCGTTCAACCTCGACTCCATCGCCACGTGGGGCAAGTTTCCACGCTTCTGTGTGAACACCTACCGCTGGGGCGACAAGTTCTTCAACGGCTACGACACTGCATATGTGGCAAGTACAGGCTATAAATTCAATGCCAAGATTACTACGGAAAGCTGGACCGACGGCTACCGCTTCGAGCTGCCCAACGACAAATATATCTTCATGGCCTCCGACCCGTCGACGTCGATAGGTGTCTATCTCACCTACCTTGCCGTGTCGGCGGGCTACGACGTCAACATCAGCAAGATGTTCGGCGGCAACGACCTGTCGCGAAAACGCTGGCGCTTCGGCTTCAACTGCATGCTCTTTGCCGCCGAGGCATATTACATCAACAATGACGTCGGCACCACCATACGACGCTTCGGCGACAAGCACGACCCCGTGCGCTACAACCTGCCCTTTTCCGGCATCGACAACACTACCTGGGGCATCGACGCGTACTATTTCTTCAACCACAAACGATATTCCGAGGCGGCGTCGTTCAACTTCAGCCGCATACAGAAACGCAGCCAGGGAGCTTTCTACACCGGATTCTCCATCTATACGCAGAAGCTCAACTTCAACTTCTCCGAACTTCCCGCCGAACTCATAAGCCAGCTGCCGCCATCGTGGAAAGACTACCACTACAGTGTCCACACCCACAACTACGCCCTGCGCCTGGGCTACGGCTACAACTGGGTGTTCCATCCCAAATGGGTGCTCGGCGTGAGCGAGAGCCCCATCATCGGCGTTCGCAAAGGATTCGTCAATTCCGACATCGAGAAGGTGTCGTTTTCGATGTACAACCGCATGAAGCTCTCGGTGGTATGGAATTCCGGACGATGGTTCGCCGGCGCTACCGGCAAATTCGATGTCGCCATCGTCAACGACGAGAAGACCACCTATGCCGGCGGCGAGCTCAGCGGCGAAATCGTGTTCGGCTGCCGCTTCAATCTCTGGTGATACGCTGATAGGCTATCCGCGGAGTCCCGTCCTGACAATATATCACACCGCAGCGCCTGAAACCGAGGCGTTCGGCTCCGGCACGCATAGCCGCATTGTCGGCATGTGTGTCCAGCCTTATATTATCTGTGAGCGAGGCGCAGAAATCCACACAGGCGGCAAGCACTCCGCAGCGCCGTCCGTCCGAGCCAAGACGGTGGATGGTGCCGTAAGGGCTATCGTCGAGCCACTCTCCGTCCTCGATGATGGCGTAAGTCGGGTCGTCGCCGGGAATAAAAGCGAAAGCCATGACTATGCCCTCGCTGTCGGCCTCGCCCACGTAGAGATGGCCGGCGGCCATGTCGCC
>JAIDUY010000102.1 GCA_029059965.1 Muribaculaceae bacterium | reverse complement strand
GCCGTTATCTGGCGGCATGGCTCCAGGCCGACCCGCGCGTGAATACCGACATGACGGTGATGGTGCGCCAGCTCGACCCGACGACTGCCGGTCTGCCGCTGCAGCTCTATTTCTTCTGCCACGAGGTGCGATGGGTGGAGTTCGAGAAGATTCAGAGCGATATCTTCGACCATATCTATGCCATCATCGGCGAGTTCGGCCTGCGCATTTTCCAGTCTCCCTCCGGCGCCGATGTGAGGGAAGTGAGGCTTTAGGCTTTAAGATGTTGGCTATCTGGGGTAGTGGTGCTAATTTCGCAACCTCTTACTTTTAAAGCCAAACGCCAAACATCCGACGTATAATCTCTAATACCTTATAAATAAAGGCGGGAGGCTGACGTGTGTCGGCCTCCCGCCTGATTATGGGGTATATGCCTGATTACTTGATTGCTGCGGTGAGAGCTGCGAATGCGGCTTCGAGGCCTTCGGCGTCCTTGCCGCCGGCCTGTGCGAATCCGGGCTGACCGCCGCCGCCGCCCTTGATGTTGCGTGCGGCTTCGCGTACGGCCTGCGATGCGTTGGCGCCGGCTGCGACGAGGTCGTCGGTGAGAGCGACGGTGAGCAGGGGCTTGCCTGCGGGGTCGGAGGTTGCGGCGACGAAGGCTGTCGTCTTGGGCGACTGGGCGCGCACGGCGAAGGCTACGTTCTTGACGATTTCGGGCAGGCGTGTGCCGCGCATGGTCACCAAGGTTGTGCCGTCGGAGGTGTGTGTGGCGTGAGCCAGCAGGTCTTTGGCGATGGCGTCGACGCGTTCGGCCATGTGCTGCTCGACCTGATGCTTGAGGTCGGCGTTCTCTTCGATGAAGCGGCGCACGGCACCGAGGATGTCGGGAGCGTTGTTGAACATGGCGCCGATGTTGCGGAGTGTCTCGGTGGCGGTGTCGACGGCGTTCTCGACGGTCTCGCCGGTGATGGCCTCGATGCGGCGTATGCCGGCGGCGACGCTGCTCTCGCCGATGATGCGGATCATGCCGATGTTGCCGGTGTTCTCGACGTGTGTGCCGCCGCAGAGCTCGACGGAATCGCCGTAGCGGATGACGCGCACGGAGTCGCCGTATTTCTCGCCGAAGAGAGCCATGGCGCCCATTTCGCGAGCTTCGGCGATGGGCACGTTGCGGTGCTCGTCGCGGGCTACAGCCTGACGGACGTACTTGTTGGCCAGGTGCTCGACGGCTTTGATTTCGTCGGGCGTCATTTTCTGGAAGTGGGAGAAGTCGAAGCGGAGCACGCGGTCGCTGACGAAGGAGCCTTTCTGCTCGACGTGTGTGCCGAGGACTTCGCGCAGGGCGTGGTGGAGCAGGTGGGTGGCTGTGTGGTTGGAGGCGATGGCGGCACGGCGGTCGGCGTCGATGGCGGCGGTGAATACTGCCTCGGGATTGGCGGGGAGCTTGGAGACGATGTGCACGCTGACGCCGTTCTCGCGCTTGGTGTCGGTGATGACGGTGGTCTCGCCGGTGGTGTTGTCGGTGAGTGTGCCGCTGTCGCCTACCTGTCCGCCCATCTCGCCGTAGAAGGGGGTGCGGTCGAGGATGAGCTGGTAGAACTCGCGGTTTTTCTGCTTGACGTGGCGGTAGCGGAGGATGCGGGCCTGCGATTCGGTGTCGTCGTAGCCGGTGAACTGCTGTTCGCCGTCGGCGAGGATTACCCAGTCGCCGGCCTCGACGGCGGCTGCCGCGCGGGCGCGCTGCTTCTGCTCGGCCATCTCGGCGTCGAATCCTTCCTGGTCGACGGTCATGCCGGAGGCCTTGAGGATGAGCATAGTGAGGTCGAGGGGGCAGCCGGAGGTGGCGTAGAGGGGG
>JAIDUY010000101.1 GCA_029059965.1 Muribaculaceae bacterium | reverse complement strand
ACACTTACGCATCCAAACACGGCGCGACTCATTGCGAATCCTGCCGTTTTTCATTCGGGGATTCCGCTCTATCGGAAGCTGAGTCCTTCGACGTCGGCAAGGCGGTTGCGGAGCCCTTCGGCCTCGTCGGCGCGTATGCTCAGGGTCATCATGCAGGTGTTGTCGAACTCCTGGCTTACGATGTCGGCGCCTGTGACCTTGACGGTCTTCATCACGCCGTTCATGGCAATGTAGGGGAAGGAGAACGAAATATCTTCCATCTGATGCCGCTCGACAATCTCGGCCTCTTCGAGAGCCATGCGGGCGGCCTCGCGGTAGGCTACTATAAGGCCTGATGTGCCGAGCTTTATGCCACCGAAATAGCGCACGACAACCACGACGACATCCGTCAGGCCGAGCGAATTTATCTGCCCGAGGATGGGCTTTCCGGCCGTTCCGGAAGGCTCACCGTTGTCGGAGCTGAGGAAATCGGTCCGCGCCGCACCGACCATATATGCCCAGCATACGTGCCTGGCGTCGTAGAAACGCTTCTGATAATCGGCCACCAGGGCCTTGGCCTCCGCCCCGCTTTCGACGTGGTGTGCGAAGGCCAGAAATTTGCTCATCTTCTCTTTGAAGATGGCTTCGGCCGGAGCCGTGATAGTCAGATAGCTGTCGGCCACGGCATCAATACTGATGAGGTTCGTCGCGAAGCTCGGCCTCGGTGATGGGAGTGGCGTTCATCTTGGCCCATACATAGGCTATGTAGGCCAACACGAAGGGAATCAGAACCGACACATAGCTCATGGTGCGCAACGTGAACAGCGACGAGGAGCTGTTGGCTATAGTGAGCGAGGACTGCGGGTCGACAGTCGACGGCAGGTAGGCCGTGCCGCCGTAGCCGGCAATGAGGAAAAGCACCACGATGACGGCGGCAACGCCGAAGCCCGCCCACCATATGCCGCAGCGCCAGCCGGCGTTGAAGGCTGTGCGGAATATGCCATAGAGCACGGCGAGGACGGCGACAAGGAAGATTGCAGCAAGCCACCACATTCCCAGCAGATTGTGCAGATAGATGTTAGGTTCGTGGATGAACTCGCCTCCGAAGTCTGCGCGATAGCCGCTCCTGAGCAGAAGCACCACCACGAAAGTGACGAACAGCACGGCGAACAAAAGGCCGCTGACGAGAACGTGACGGCGCATGCGGCGGGCGAACCCGGCGTCGCCACCTATATTATTGATGAAATACATTGCGCCGAGAGTGCGGGCGAGGAAGAAGACCGTGAAGCCGAGCAGAAGGTTCTCCCAGCTTGCAATGGCCTCAAGACCGTGGGTAGGAGCCCAGCGCGAGATTACGGGCGAGGCGGGGTCGAGGATGTTGTCGCGGGCGACGGTGAACTCGCCTCCGAAGAAGAACATGCCCACGGCCACGCCGAGGAGCACGCAGCCCACGACGCCGTTGAAGAGCAGGAAGAAGTCGTAGACGCGCGTGCCGTAGAGGTTGCCGCGCTTGCGGCGGAACTCATAGCTGAAAGCCTGCACGACGAAGCTGAGCAAAATCAGCATCCACAGCCAGTAGGCACCGCCGAAGCTCGTGGAATAGAACAGGGGGAAGGAAGCGAAGAAGGCGCCTCCGAAGACTACGAGGGTGGTGAAAGTCAGCTCCCACTTGCGTCCCAGCGAATTGACCATCATCTGGCGTTCTTCGAAACTGTTCTTGCAGTAAAGCATCGTCTGTCCGCCCTGAACAAAGAGGAGGAACACCAGAGCGGCTCCGAGAACCGCGATTAGCAGCCACCAGTAGGACTGCAGCATTTCGATATTATCCATTTGAGTCAGGGATTTAGTGGTTGGAGAGTTCTATGTCTTTTTTCGAAGCGCTGCCGATGTAGCGCAGCATGATGCTGATTTCGGCGATTAGCAGTCCGGTGAACACCGCGGCGAAAATCCAGAAAGTCACTTGCACCGACGAAGCGGGGATGTCGGAAATGGCGGCGTTGGTGGGCATCAGGTTCTGAATTACCCAGGGCTGACGTCCTACTTCGGCCACAATCCATCCGGCCTGGCTGACGATGTAGACGAGCACGAGCGAGAGCATGCCGGCCCAGTGCAGCCAGCCGCGTTCGAGGGTGGCGGGCTTGCGGTGGCAGATGAAGATGAGGACGAGGAACACCAGGACAAGAAGTCCGCCGCCTGCCACCATGATGTGGAATGTATAGAATGTCAGGGGAACGGGGGGGATGGCATCGGCGGGAGTCTCGAGGTAGCCGTAGCCGAAGTAGCGGAAGCGCTCGGCGACTGCTGCCGCAGCGCTGTCCATGGCAGCCTGATTGCCCTCGGCACGGGCTGCGGAGTAGGCTGCGAGAGCCTCGCGGGCCTCGCGGCCTATGGCCATGCGTTCCTCGTAGGAAGGTGTCTGCGTCATGTTGCCTTCGGCGTCGCGCTCACGGCCTGCGATAAGGTCGTTGATGCCGGGGACGTAGCTGTCGGCGCGACCGTCGACCAACAGCGAGAGACCCTTGGGAATGTCAATGCTGAAAAGCATGGGGTCCTGACCTTCGGCTATGGACGCGGCGCTGTTGAGGATGCCGACGCCGACAAGGTCGGTGCCGTTGCCGCCGTTATAGAGGCCTTCCATGGCGGCAAGCTTCATGGGCTGCACACGCGAAACCTGAACTGCCGAGCCGTGGCCCGTCCAGCAGGTAAGAAGAATGCCGGCCAGGCCGACCCACGAAGCCACGATGATGGACTTGCGGCACATGTCGACATTGCGGCGGCGCCACAGCATCCAGCAGCTTACGGCGATGACGAAAGCCGCGGCGAGATTCCATCCGCTGAACACGGCGTGGAAGAATTTATTGACAGCCACGGGGTTGAGAGCTACAGCCCAAAAATCGGTCATCACGTTGCGCATCTGCGCGGGGTCGAAAGTCATGCCTACGGGATTCTGCATCCATGCGTTGGCCACAAGAATCCATAGCGCGGAGATGCTTACGCCGATGGCTGTGAGCCATGTCGAGGCAAGATGGAAACCGCGGCTCACTTTCTTCCAACCGAAGAACATGACGGCCACGAATGTCGCTTCCATGAAGAATGCGACAATACCCTCGATGGCAAGAGGTGCACCGAAGATGTCGCCTACGAACCAGCTGTAGTTGCTCCAGTTTGTACCGAACTCAAACTCAAGGATGATGCCGGTGGCCACGCCGCAGGCGAAGTTGATGCCGAAGAGGGTCATCCAGAATTTTGTGATGTTTTTCCATCGCTCGTCGCCGGTTCGCACATAGATACTTTCCATAATGGCGACAATGAGCGAAAGCCCGATTGTAAGTGGCACAAAGAGCCAGTGGTACATCGCCGTCATGGCGAACTGCGCCCGCGACCAGTCGACTACTCCAAGTAAATCGTTCATTTGTTCAGGGTTAGATTATTAGTATATAAAAAGAGTCGGTCATAAGAGACATTTCCAGGGAGCGCACGGTCAATCGCGCGGAGGGGCCGAAAGTGCGTT
>JAIDUY010000100.1 GCA_029059965.1 Muribaculaceae bacterium | reverse complement strand
CGCTTTCCTGGATGACCATGCGCGAGTCGATGGCCAGCAGCAGGGTGTAGTATGCGTTCTTGACCTGATTGACAAGATTCTGACGGCTCTGTCTTGCCTCCTCGGTGCGGAGCAGAATCTGGGCGTCGCTCACGCCTATGCTCTTCCACAGCTGGGGTGCAATCAGGGGCAGGGAGGCCTGGAAGCCGAGCGACCACGAATTGTCGAGGCCCATCTTGATGCCATCGTCCTTCTTGTCGTCGGCCTGCGTGGCCGGTGTGTCCTCGCCACCCTCGCCCGGAAGAGAGCCTCCGAAGTCGAAGTCCATGTTCATGTACATGACCTGCTTGGCAAGCATGCGGTTGTAGTTGACGCCGAAATCGACAGTGGGCAGCAACTGTCCGATTACCTCGCGGCGGGAGTAGTCCATGCGTTGGACTTCCATGTCGGCCACGCGCACCGTGGGGCTCTCGGTCAGCGCTATCGCTATGCACTGGTCGAGTGTGAGCCGCGCCGTTTCGGCACATACGCCCGGTGCCGCAGCCGCTGTTGCCATAAGGGCAAAAGCAGAGACGGTTTTAGAGATTGATCTCATATTCGAATGTGAAAATGTAGCTTGTTCGCGGAATTCTGTTCCGAATCCGCCTACAAAGTTAGCGTATTCGGCCCAACCCGACAAGCTGAACACCCCCAATAAGCCAAAAAATCGACTAATCGGCCAATTTCACCGCCAAAAATACATTAATCTTTGGCGGAGCTGTCCGGAAGTGCCTTCGCGGAACGTCCGCGGGCACCGTCGGCATAGGCGCCGGGGGTGCAGCCGAACTGCTGCGAGAAGCACTTCGAGAAGTAGCCGGAGCTGTTGAATCCGACCATATACATGACTTCCGAAACCGAGAACTTGCCCTGCTCGAGCAGCATGGCTGCCTGGCGGAGACGTGTCTGGCGGATGTAGTCCAGCGGCGACACGCCGGTAAGCTTTTTGACGAGGCGGTAGAGAGTCTTGGATGTCATTCCGGTCTTGTCGCACACAAAGGCCACGTTGAGGTCGGGGTTGGATATGTTGTTCTCGATTATGGACGTAACTGCCGACAGGCGTTTCTCGTCAACGCTTTCGGCGGGTGTCTCGGGGGCGGAGGCCTGTGTGAGTGCCTCGAGGCGCAGGCGCTTGCGCATTTCCTCCGATGCCTCGACGAGGCGCTTCACCTTGGTCAGGAGGGCGCGTGCCTCGAAGGGTTTGGCCATGAAGGCGTCCACGCCCGATTCGAGGCTCTCGCCGTGGGTCTCGGGGGTATCCTTGGCCGTGAGCAGGAGAATGGGCACTACGGCTGTGGCAGGATTGGCCTTGAGTCGTCGGCTCATCTCGAGGCCGGTCATGACGGGCATCATCTCGTCGGCTATGACGATGTCGGGCTTGAACGTCGCAGCCACGGTCAGGCCGGATCGTCCGTTGGAGGCTGTGGCACAGTTGAAATCGTCGGACAGTACTGATGCGACGAATCCGGCGATGGAGCGGTTGTCGTCGACGATAAGCACGCGCGGACGCTTGTCGCTGCCGTCGGATGTCGCTGCGGGCAGTCGCTCCTCGCCGCTGTCGTCGCCGCCGTCGACCGGCAGGCGCAGGCAGAAAGCCGAGCCCTCGCCGGGTGTGCTTTCAAGGGTGATGTCGCCGCCCAACAGCTGGGCGTAGCGACGCACAAGGTACAGGCCTATCCCGGTCCCATCGACCGAGGCCGATGTCCGCGGCGAGCGGTAGAGTCGCTGGAAAATAAGGCTTTGCTCGCTTTCGGGAATGCCGACGCCGTCGTCGGCGACGCTTATCTCGAAGTTCTCGCCCTCGGCACGCACCGAGCAGGCCACCGTCGACCCTTCGGGCGAATATTTCACGGCGTTGCTGAAGAGGTTGCTGAGCAGCGACTCTAATTTGACCACGTCGACACGCACATCCAGACGGCTGCAGTCGGCCGAAAAGAGGAAATGGCGGTCGGGATGAGAGGCACGGTAGGCTTCGACCATATCGCGGCAGAATTCGACGGCGTCGATGCGGGAATAGATGAGCATTGTGTCCGAATCGTCGTCGAGGCGGTTTATCTCTATGGTCTGATGCACAAGTGTGTTGAGCTTTACGGCGTTTCGGTAGGCGGTGTCGATGTCGCCGCGTACTTTGTCGGGTGCTTCCTCGCCGCGAGCGCGGCTCAGGGGGCCGATTATCATGCTGAGCGGGGTTTTCAGCTCGTGCGATATGTTGCTGAGGAAGGTCAGACGGCGGTCGACCGAGGCGAGGACGCTGCGACGTTCCATTTCCTCGATTTTGCGGCGCTGGCGGCGGCGTGCGGCATGGACGGACAGGGCGATGACGGTGCCGAACGCAAGGATATAGAATGTAATGGCCACGCCGCCGGCGTACCACGGACGTGCCACGTCGAACACTATGGAGCGTGCCGATTCGGGAACTCCGGCCACGCATATCCGCAGGGTGTGTCTGCCCGACGGCAACGAGGTGAAGCTTATGCTGTTGCGGTTCTCCTCGAGGAGACGCCAGGGCTCATCGTCGAGGCGGTAGCAGAAACGGTAGTAGGCCCCGGGCTCGAAGTCGCGCACTCCGAGGTCGACCTCGATGTCGCGGTTGACGTTGGGCAGCTCCACCGTTCTTACACTGTCTGATACATAAAACACTAACATCCTGCCGCCCTCGAGTATGCGAAACACTTCGGCGCGGAGCGAGGCGTCGGCGCGGCGCAGTCTTTGCGGGTCGACGATAACTATCTCGTCCACCGAGCCGAGGATGACCTTGCCCATGACTTTGTCGGAGTAGATGCAGCTATACTCCAGCGCAGGCAGGGGCAGCACGAGCGCATTCATAGTCGCAGGGTCGACCGTATAGACGGCCTTTTCGGTCGACACCCACAGTGTTCCGGCCACGTCGCACAAGGCAGTGATGTTGCTGTCGTCGGCAAATGGCAGGCTGACGACACGCGGGTCTATGCGCCCGTCGGGATATATACGCACCACTCCGCCGTATACTCCGCACCACACCGAGCCGTCAGCCCCTGTGCACAGCACCGAAGGATCGGCTCCGATGACATCGCCGAATGATACACGTGTCAGCTCGCCGCTGCGTCCGTCGATGCGGCTCAGCGAGCGGTCTCTGTAATGGAGCACCCACTTGTTGCCGTCGCCGTCGATAACCATCTGACCGATGAGGTCGTTGGGGAGTCCGTCGGCGGCGGTGTAGACGGTGTCGGGGCGGTGCATGGTACCTTCGTTGCGGAAGCGCGATGTCTTCTCGACAAAGACTCCGCCGAGGTAGCCTGCCGCCCAGATGGTGCTGTCGGAGGGATCTTCGACTATACCGTAGGTCCAGTTGGCATTGACATTATGATCGGGGTCGGCGATGCGGTGGTTGACGAAGCGTCCCGTACTGCGGTCCAGCAGGTTGAGGCCGCCGTCTGTGGCAACCCACAGGTTGCCGTCGGATGTCTCGGTGATGTCGCGCACGCGGTTGTGCGACAGCGGATACTCACTGCTTCCCGGCAGATACCATGTCGTCCGGCCACCGTCGACGGCGATGAGGCCGTTGGAGCCTCCGAGCCACAGTATGCCGTGGCTGTCGCGCAGTATTCTGTAGACCTGCTGCCCTCCGCTGTCGCCGGTAAGGTCGGCTAAAGGAAAGACCTGCACGGGCGAGTCGGGGTCGGCGATGGAAAGTCCCGTTTCCGTTCCCGCCCACAGGGTATGGCTGTTGCTGGCGTACAGGGTCCACACTACGTTGCTCATCAGCGAAAAGTCCTCGCGTGCATTGTGTTTCAGCACCGTCGCGCGCCCGTCGGGAGCGACTATATAAAGGCCGTTGTCGGTGCCTGCGGCTATGTTGCCGTCAAGCAGGGCAAGCGATTTGACCGAGTTGCCGTCGCAGGCATGGATGCGTGTGCAAGTGCCGGATGCGGGGTTGTACTGAAGCAAAGCGCCCTCGAGTCCTATATAAATGGTACCGTCGGGTCCGTGACTCAGCGAGTTGACGAACTCGTTGCCGCCGGGCAGACGTCCTGTTTCGAGGCGAATACGGCGAAAGGTGTCGCCCTCGCGGCGGCACAGTCCGTCGTATGTTCCGGCATAGAGTGTTCCTCCCGCACTGAGCATCAGGCAGTAGACGGCCTGGTGCGACAGTCCGCCCTCCGGACCTGATATTGTTCCGTCGCCGAGGCTGTAGCGAAACAGTCCGTTGAGCGAGCCTATCCACAGGGTGTCGCCGTCCTTGCAGAGCGATCGGATTTCGAGCGGCGTGGCCACTTCGAGGGCGTCAACCGACAGTTCGGACGGATTCATGAGGAAGAGCCCGTTGTTGGTTCCGAGATAGATTACGCCTTCGTGCTCGGCCATATCGTACACCTGCGCCTGAAAGCGGTCGTCGCCGAAGGAGCAGGGATAGCCTTCGAATCCATCGAAGAGGCATACGCCCATGCTTCCGCCTATCCACATACGGCTGCGGCTGTCGCGGAAGACGCTGAACACGGCCTTCGAACGGCCTTCGAGGCGATAGTTGAACCAGCGCCACTGGCTCTGCGCCACCGCTCCGAGGACGGCCGCGGCCAATATCAGGAGGACTGTGATTTTTTTCAAGGTAATTCAGGTTTAAAGCTTGAGGGCGGAGCGCACGGCGGCGCTTAAGGTTCCGCGACCGCAAAGTTAGCAATCTATTCCGTACCTGAAAAATCCGCCGTTCCTATTTTTTCAGAAATGGCCGCAGCGCCTGCGCACAAATCGGACAATCTCGGTTACAAATCGGACAAGGGCATCATTTCTACGGCTTTGCGGATGATTTTTGTCCTTTTTATTTCCAACACTGTCCGCTCTGTGCTTGCAGCTTTGCGAACTATTGGACAATTTTGCATCGGATAAAATCAGATGCGCCGTACTTGCCGACACGGAAAGCGGCGCAACCCTTGAATCTAACGAAACACATGAAACCACTCCGATTTTTTGCTGCCGCTCTGACTTGCGCCGCAGTCAGCACCGCAGCCCTCGCGCTCGGTAACGGCGCATACTACGGCACAAACTACACCGTACCTTTCGCACACGCATATCGCGCGCTGGGCTTGCTCGGCGTCGACCGACACGAGGCCATCGACCGCGACGTCCACCACATGGCGGCGCTCGGCCTGAATGCTTTCCGCCTCCACCTCTGGGACGTCGAGCTCTCCGATGCCGAGGGCAACCTCATCGAAAACGACCACCTCGAGCTGCTCGACTATCTCATCGCCGCGCTCGAGCGAAAGGGCATCACCGTAATTCTCACCGCACAGACCAATTT
>JAIDUY010000010.1 GCA_029059965.1 Muribaculaceae bacterium | reverse complement strand
GCCAATGAATTCAGCCTCCTCGCCTCGGGCTACCTGACCAACGAGCTCGTGGCCTACGACATCTCGGGCGAATACTGGCTCGACCAGGCCGGAACGGGCGGCGACAGCAACGGCGAGGGCAGCGTCGGCGGCGAGCTCGGCGTGGGTCGCTACCACGAGCACGCCCGCAACCGCATGCGCGCCTCGGTGCTCTCACTGGGCCTGCGCGGCGCCACGGGCATCGGCAAGCACAACCTCAGCTACGGATTCACATTCAACCACGAGCGCATACACGACCGCGCACGCGAGTGGGAGCTGCGCGACTCGGCGGGCTACTCGCTGCCCTTCGACCCCGACGCCCTCAAGGTGGTCTACAACCTTGGCTCGAAGCACGACATCTCCACCTCGCGCATGAGCTTCTACGTGCAGGACACCTACCGCCTGAGCACATCCAAGGGATACCTCAACATCAACGGCGGCATACGCATGAGCTACTGGGACTTCAACCGCGAGTTCCTTGTCAGCCCGCGACTCAGCCTCGGCTTCGTGCCCGACGCCAACCCGCGCCTGGCTCTGCGATTCGCCACCGGACTCTACTACCAGAGCCCCTTCTACAAGGAATACCGCCAGCCCGTCGAGGATGCCGACGGCAACATCACCATCCTGCTCAACAAGGACATAAAGAGCCAGCGCTCATTCCAGCTCATCGCCGGAGCCGACTACACTTTCCGCGCCATGGGGCGCCCCTTCAAGCTCACCGGCGAGGCCTACTACAAGGCATTGGGCAACCTCATCCCCTACGAAATCGACAACCTCAAGATTGTCTACGCCGGACAGAACCTCACCAAAGGCTTCACGACGGGCGTCGACTTCAAGCTCTTCGGCCAGTTCGTGCAGGGAACCGACTCGTGGATAAGCTTTTCGCTGATGAAGACGCAGGAGACGCTCAACGGCGTCAAGGTGCCGCGACCCACCGACCAGCGCTACTCCATGGCTCTGTTCTTCACCGACTACTTCCCCAAGTTCCCCAAGCTTAAGTTCAACCTGCGCGGCATCTTCTCCGACGGCCTGCCCACCACCGCTCCCCGCGGCAGCCGCGACAAGGGCTACTTCCGTGCCCCGGCCTACAAGCGCGTCGACATCGGCCTGGCCTACGGACTTGTCACTCCCCTGCCCGACGGCGGACAGCGAAGCGGCTGGCTGCGCCACCTCAAGAGCGTGTGGCTCGGCGTGGACGTGTTCAACCTGCTCGACATAAGCAACGTCAGCTCCTACTACTGGGTGACCGACGTCAACGACATCCAGTACGCCGTGCCCAACTACCTCACACGGCGCCAGTTCAACGTCCGCCTCTCGGTCGAGTTCTGAATACGCGGCGAAAAATCTCCCCGGAATATTTGGAACAAGAAAAGAAATCTTTGTAACTTTGACATGCAAACAGCCGCCTGATGGCTGTAATGAGGGTACACTGCCTTGGCAATTCGGCATCGCAGCATGCTGAAAGCAGTGGGACGGCTCCCCTCATCGACTCGAATCAAAAACTCTGCGTCCCGTCTTGCAGAACCATTTTTTAACCGTCCGGCAGACCGTCGTCATGACGTCGCGGGAAGGTCGGGATATGGTTCATGCTCAGACCTCAATGCCCCCAAGCCTTCCCTCCGGAACAAAAAGAATCAACTACCATGGGAGCAAACAGTTCAAAATCCGGCAGTTCCAAAGCCAACAACCCAGCGGTCCAGGCCGCCAAGGCACAGTACGAAGGCGCCAAGAAGCGGCTCGCCGCCGAGCGTGAGAAACTGACACGCATGCGCGCCGCCAAAAACTCCAAATCCGCCATCGACTACCAGAAGTCAGTCATCGAGAACGCCAAGGACTTCGTAGCCAAAACAAAGGCTTACTATGACCACTGCCGCGGCAAATAATCCGGACAGACAGAACAACGAAGAAGGCACACCGTACAGCAGCCGCTGGCACGATGTGCCTCTTTCTTTCATCTTGCCGCAAGTGACGGTGCGTCAGGTCATTCCCGGCGATGCCGTCGTCAGCAGTTTCGGGTCCGAACGCTGGCGGAATATATTCACGGACATCGGCAGCGACAAGGCCCTCGACGACTTTCTTGCCCGCAACAGCGACACCTGCCGTGCCTATCTGCTGCTGCACACCGACAGCGGCGAGCCCTTCGGCGGGATATTCCTGCGCCGCCGCGACCCCATCATGTGCGACACCGTCGAGTTCCACGGCGGAGCATGGCGCGACAGCTACATGGACAGCCTCGGCAAGTTCCGTGCCGCGATTGCAGTCATCAGCGCCCTACTGCAGGCCGGTATACAGGTCAGCTCGCGCGCCTACCGCACCAACTCCCCTGCCCTGCGATTTTTGGAAGCCATAGGATTCAGGCAGATACAGAGGCCGAGCTCTCGCCCGTGGGTGAGCCTGCGGCTATCACGCAAGCGCTTCGCGGCGTCGCCCGTCGTCCGTCGCCTCGCCGAAGCATCGCAGGACAGCTGAGCACATTTGGACTGTTTAGAGCGGCCTTTACATTTTTTTTCGTATTTTTGCAGGATGAAACTCCAGACAATACGGACATATGCAGCGGCAACCGCCATGCTGGCCGCGGCCGCCTGCGCCGCTGCCGCCGACACCGACTACGTGCCCCGCATCCACGGAGTGATGCGTACCCGATGGGAGATGGAGACCGAAAGCGGCGACAGCCGTTTTCAGGTGCGTAACGCCCGCGTGAGCCTCGACGGCAACATCGCCCCCATCATCAGCTACTACATTCAGACCGACCTCTGCGACCGCGGCAAGATGAAGATACTCGACGCCTTCGGCCGCATCCGCATAGTCGAGGGAGTCGACTTCCAGATCGGCCAGTTCCGCATGCCCTTCGGCATCGAGCCCCACATCGGCCCGGCCAGCTACATTTTCGCCAACCGCTCGTTCATGGGCGGCCGCATGTGCAACTACCGCAAGGCCGGCGCCAAGGCCATGTGGCGTCTGCCCAGGACGCCCCTCACCGTCGAGGCCGGCGTATTCAACCAAGGCTCGATGGCCGACCACGAGGAATGGAGCAAAAGCTATTCGTGGTCCGGCAAGCTCACATGGACTCCCGGAGCATTCCGCCTCAGCGGCGGCGTCATGAGCCTGCGCCCCTCGGCCTGCCGTATGTACCTCTACGACGGCGCCGTATCATGGCGTAACAGCAACCTCAAGGTCGCGGCCGAGTACATGCACCAGCACTACGGCAACGCAAGCCACGAGGCCGCCCACTCATGGTGCGTGTGGGGCGACTACGGACGTCCCCTCACCAAAGGATTCTTCGACCGCTGGTCCGTCCAGGCGCGCTACGACGGCATCACCTCCCACTGGAACGGCGTGAAGGACAGCGAGACAACACCCGCCTGCAACCGCATCACCGTCGGCGGCACAATCGGCTACCGCTACAAGAGTGTATTCGCCGACATACGCCTCGACTACGAGAAATATTTCTACCACAGCGGCACCGAAGCCCCTGTCGGAAAGGGCGACAAAGTGGTGGCCGAACTCGTGATACGTTTCTGAAATCAGGTGCTGAATTGCAATTCGTCAGCCAAAGCGGGGTTTTGGTCACAAAACCGCCGTACTTGGTAATTTTCTGCGGACGTTAAGGCCTCAAAACTTGCGCCTTTAGCAAAAAAATATTAAATTAGCGGCCGAAAACCAGTCAATCAGCACAGACTATGTCCGCCATCAACAAAGCACTCACTGCCGGGACTCTGGTCAGCGGTGGAATGAAGACATACCGGGTGGTAAAACCGCTCGGCGCCGGCGGGTTCGGAATCACATATCTCGTCGAATCGCGCGAGAAGGTGAACGGCACCGAACTCACCTCCTTCTACGCCATGAAGGAACACTTCCTCAACCGCTGCTGCGAACGTCCCGCCGGAAGCACCCAGGTAGTGTACTCCAACCCCGTGGCCGACGAAGTCGAGAACTCTCTCAAAGACTTCATCGCCGAAGCCGGCAGACTGCAGAAACTCGGCAACCGGCACAACAACATCGTCCGCGTACACGAGATATTCCAGACCAACAACACGGCCTACTACGTCATGGAGTTCCTCCAGGGCCAGAGCCTGCGCGAATACGTAAAATCGCGCGGACGCCTGAGCCCGAACGAGATGCTCGCCATCATGACGCCCGTAATCGATGCCGTCGGCTTCCTCCATGCAAACCGCATGACTCATCTGGACATCAAGCCCGACAACATCATGCTCACGCCCGACACACAGGGACAGCCCCGTCCCGTGCTGATTGACTTCGGACTGAGCAAGCACTACGACGGCAACGGAAGCCCCACATCCACCATCAACACCCTCGGATGCTCCGACGGCTACTCGCCCGTCGAGCAGTACGGCGGCATCACAAACTTCCAGCCCACTGCCGACATCTACGCCCTCGGCGCCACGATGGCATTCTGCGTAACCGGGCAGAACCCCAAGAAATCCACGGAAATGCTGCCCGGCGACCTCCACGCCATGACAGCCGGCCTCAGCCCCGCGCTGGCCTCGCTCATGATTCAGATGATGGACATGAACCGTATGGCACGTCCTCAGAACATATCGCAGGTGATTCACAAACTCGACGCACCCGCATCGCAGATGCCGCCCGCCGGAAACTACGGAGCCATGCCCGGAGGCTACGGCCAGCCGCCCTACGGCTATGCCGGCAATCCCGGCGGACCCGGAATGCCCCCGCCGCCACCCGCAGGCTTCGGCCAGCCTCCCTATCAGAACCCGGGCATGCCGGGTAGCCCCAAGAAGAGCAACAAAACCCTCTTCATCGTCCTCGGCGCCCTCGGCGGCGTCCTGCTGCTGGGCGGTCTTTTGGCAATCATCCTCGCCCTTGCCTCGGGTTACGACCGGCACGACTACGACCGCGTCTATCAGATAACGCAGTACACCGACCCCGATGTCAGCATCGAGCGCGAGTACGACTCCCCCGCCAACCAGCAGCACGGCGCCCCCATGCGCGTCACCCTGAGCTGGGACTCCGACCGCGACCTCGACCTCTATATCGTCGAACCCGGCGATAATCTGCTCTACTTCGCCGACAAACGTTCGGCGTCCACCGGCGGACGCCTCGGCGACGACGATACCGGCGGTCCCGGCTCCTCCGAAAAAGCCACATGGACACGCCCCGGGGCAGGCACCTACGACTTCTTCATCTCCGCCCGCAACCTCAGCCTTGGCGAAGAAGTCAGCGCCACACTCAAGCTCTACGTCAACGGCCACGTGACAGTCTACGACGTCACCATGAAAGGCACCACCGACGAAAGCCCCGAGTTCTACCTCGTCAAGAGCCTCACACTCGACAGGGGCCTGACAAACAGCTCCGGCGACGCAGTCACCGATGCCGACGGCCCCGCCGACAGCTACAACTCGGGCAACGTCGTGAGCGAATACGTCGAGGCCGAGACCTCCACGGCTCCCGACAGCCAGGCCGTCAGCCGCGCCAACAGCGTCGGCCGCAACACCTCGCTCAAAGTCACCCTCCTGTGGGACAGCAGCAACGACCTCGACCTCATCGTCAATCAGGCCAACGGTACCGACATCTACTACGGCAACCGCAACGACAGCAGCTACGGCGCCCGCCACACCGGCGACCGGACCGGCGGCAACCGCAGCTTCGAGAGCGTCAGCTGGAGCCGCCCCGGCTCGGGCATCTACGACGTCTTCGTGCGCGTGCGCGGCACCGTTCCCCGCGCCGGCATACCCGTCAAGGTAGTGGTGAAGAACGGCTCCAACACCACAACCTACTTCACCCGCATCACAAAGAGCGGCAGCAGCATGGCCGACGTCCGCATCTGCCAGTTCACATATTGAGATACATCATTATCAATCACAGCATATCAGTAAAATAAAATAATCCTATGCCGGAAATCAAGAACGCGCTGGTGCCGGGAACTCTCCTGACCAGCGGACAACAGACGTACAGAGTCGTCAAGACCCTCGGCGCAGGCGGCTTCGGAATAACCTATCTGGTCGAAGCCCAGGTTGTCGAAGGCGACAACGTACACTCTTTCTTCTACGCGATGAAAGAGCACTTCCTCGGACGATGCTGCGAGCGCATCGAAGGCTCGTCTAAAGTGGTCTATTCCAATCCCGTGGCCGATGAAGTGCAGAACTCCCAGCGCGACTTCGTCGCCGAGGCCGTGCGCCTGCAGAAGCTCGGCTCGCGCCACGACAACATCGTCAAGGTGCGCGAAATCTTCGAGGCAAACAACACAGCATATTATATAATGGAGTACCTCCAGGGCAACAGCCTGCGCGACTATGTCAAACAGCGCGGTGCGCTGTCCGAACAGGAGATGCTCAGCCTCACCACTCCCATCCTCGACGCCATCGGCTTCCTCCACGCCAACCGCATGACGCACCTCGACATCAAGCCCGAGAACATCATGCTCACACCCGACCCCACCGGCAAGCCGCGTCCCGTGCTCATCGACTTCGGCCTGAGCAAGCACTACGACGGCGAGGGTCGTCCCACAT
>JAIDUY010000001.1 GCA_029059965.1 Muribaculaceae bacterium | reverse complement strand
TCACTGTTGAAGGTTCACGCCGCTGGGCAGCCCTTCAGGGCATCTCTGAAGAGGAACGTGCATCCAAGTATCCTTCACTCGAAGAGTCAATGCCTGTCTGCGCAGCTGAACTTATCGCTATTGCAAATCGTCTTGAAGACTACTATAAGGATATGCAGGATATGGAGTTCACTATCCAGGACGGCAAGCTCTGGATGCTCCAGACCCGTAACGGCAAGCGTACAGGCGCGGCCATGGTCAAGATTGCCATGGATCTTCTGCGTGCAGGCGAGATCGACGAGAAGACAACTCTCATGCGCATGGAACCCCAGAAGCTCGACGAACTTCTCCACCCGGTATTCGACAAGGCCGCTCTGAAGCGCGCTAAGGTCGTAGCCAAGGGTCTTCCCGCATCTCCGGGTGCAGCCGCAGGCCAGGTAGTGTTCTCTGCCGAAGAAGCTGAAGCATGGTCGGAAAAGAAGAAGAAAGTAGTTCTTGTCCGCATCGAGACTTCTCCCGAAGACCTCCGCGGTATGGCAGTAGCCCAGGGTATCCTCACAATGCGTGGCGGTATGACATCGCACGCTGCCGTAGTTGCCCGCGGTATGGGCAAGTGCTGTGTATCCGGCGCAGGTGAAATCCGCGTCGACTACAAGGCCAAGACTGTGGAAATGGGTGGCAAGACCTACAACGAAGGCGACTGGATTTCGCTCAACGGCTCGACCGGCGAAGTTTACGACGGCTCGGTTCCCACTACCGAACCCGAACTCGGCGGCGACTTCGCAGCTATCATGAAGCTCGCTGACAAGTACACCAAGACCCTCGTTCGCACCAACGCCGACTCTCCCCGCGACGCCAAGCAGGCACGCCACTTCGGCGCTCAGGGTATCGGCCTCTGCCGCACCGAACACATGTTCTTCGAAGGCGACCGCATCAAGGCCGTACGCGAAATGATCCTCGCAAGCGATCTCGAAGGACGTCGCGTAGCCCTCGCCAAGCTCCTCCCGATGCAGCGCGGCGACTTCGAAG